>JBIIEG010000003.1:0-16327 GCA_044237955.1 Gammaproteobacteria bacterium | reverse complement strand
CTTTCCTTAGCTTGACGCCTATGGGTTGTCAGGGGGGAGAGACGCAGTTCTTCCCCCTGACCGCAAGTGCGAATTTATTTCGCGCGACGCGTTAAAACAAGGAAGCAAGGCCCGATGTGTTTTTCAGCGGGAATTGCTGTTAAATCATTAGTGATGAGTAACACTTATGGCCTGGATCCGGTGGTCAAACCGTCCACGGGATGACGGCCTAGAGTGGGTGGTTTCCTCGCAGTGATAAGTTTTTTATAGACTGTACTTAGAAAAAACACCTTCTGCAATCCAAGCACGCAGTGTTTCTGCAGCAAAAGGAACCACTTTATCTTCTTCAAGGTATTCGCATAAACCCGTACATATATCGGAGAATGTACTGCCATTTTGTATAGCGCGCATCATCCACAACTGATTTTCATCCATAGGGCGAAAATAACTCCTGCGATCAAAGCGCCAAATTAACCAATGTGTGACGTTTTGCTGCCGAGCTATTGTTGCTGGTTTTTCAGCATCGTGAAGCAGATGTTGCCACAAAGACGGCGCGGGATAGAGCAGCGGTAAAATTTCCAATGAAGGCTGTACTTCAAACTTCAATATACTCCAATCATCTGGACTGATTGTCGCCATTTGTTCGAAGGTAACTGTTGGTGCATCTTTGGCATCGATGACATTTCCGAGCGCCCATTCGAATGCAGCCATGTCAGCCCATAAAGGATCTAATTCAGCATTGTCTGCTAAAAATTGGGCAAAATGTTTGCCGACATAGCGCACTGAAAAATGCATGGAAGGAAATTGACGAATATAAGCACACCCTACTTCATCGAATTTATCATCACCCATCATTTTTTTTAGGGCAGGGAAATCTCGAGACAATCCTTCTAGCAGACGCAAAAAATAACCTTCATGATAAACACCCAGTCGTATATCTTTAAAATTTTGATCAGCGCCTATAATTTCGTCTTCGATATCAAGGTTTTTTTCCATGATATACGCATGGAAATTTTCGATCGTTGCTCGCAAAGATTTCATGGGCTCACCTTTTCTTGCTGTTTTTTTACAGTCTGCGCGCCCACTATTTTTTTAGCTATTTCTCTGGCCTGCTGTAATTCTTCTACTAGCTCTTCTAAGGGCGGAATATTGTCATCTCTTTCAATCATCGTAGATGCCGATTGAAAGCGACCTAATGCTTTTGCATATAAATCCCATACATCAGAAATAATCGGTTGATCATGCGTATCAACAATATGTGTTCCTAAGTTCAAATGTCCTGCTAAGTGAAATTGTTGTACGCGATCGGCTGGAACACCATTTAAATAATCCATGACATCAAATTGATGGTTGAATGCGCTCACATAAATATTGTTGATATCTAACAAGAGCAGACAATCAGCCCGTTCGGCAAGCGCTGTCAGGAAATCCCATTCGGTGATGGTGGAATGTTTGTAGCTGATATAGCTAGATGGATTTTCCAGTAGAATCTGACGCCCCAGATAATCTTGTACCTGCATCACGCGTTCTGCGACATGCTCCAATGCTTCTTCGGTATAAGGTAATGGCATGAGGTCATGCAGGTTAATACCATGCGCGCCCGTCCAACACAGATGGTCAGAAACCCAAGCAGGTTGAATACGATCGGCTAATGTTTTTAATTTTTTTAAATAGACTTTATCTAACGGATCGATTCCGCCGATAGAAAGCGAAACACCGTGCATCACAACAGGATATTTTTCACAAATTCGGTCTAGAAAATAAATAGGATTACCGCCATCTACCAAATAGTCTTCAGTGATAATTTCAAACCAGTCGATGGGATGCTGTTTTTCTAGAATAGCGAGATAATGGGAAGGTCGTAAACCTAATCCAAAACCTAGATAAGGAAGATGAGACATAAAATCACACCTTGTAGTTGCTGTAAGAATAAAAAACCGGGCTTTGTTTCCAAAACCCGGTTCGATAAAACCAAAAATTTAAAACCTACCTACTTTGCTCTTGGTCTTGAGGACCCAGATCAAGGTTTAGCTTACTTAGCTTCGGTTGTGGTTTCAGTTGTGGTTTCAGTTGTGGACTTGCTGTTGCTGCTTGCTTTCTTTGCATGATGATGGCTAGCTTTGCCTTTACATGATGCTGTGCCTTTGCAAGCATTTTGAGCTACAGCAGCACAGCTGCTTGGCAAGGCTGCTGGTGCAGCAGCGCCGGAACCTTGGCTTGCACAACCACCAACTACTAAAAATGCTGCACCAACAGCAGCAGCTAAAATAACACCAGCTTTGGAAGGATTACTCATGATTTTACTCCCTATATTATTAAGTTTATTGTTATAACAATACCCGTAAGGGCTACCTTGATTCGGGACCCCCTGGCAATGCGTTGTTTAAAACAGCGAATTGCCAGAGGAACCCTTGAAACACCGAGCAGTATATACGTTCCTATGAAAAAACAGAACGTTTTTAACTGACGAAAACATACTAAAAATTAAAAAATCCACCAGATTTCTACTCAGCAAGCGTCTAATTTAGACTACTATGGGACAAAAATGCAAGCACCGCGTGAAGCATGCTATCTCTTCAAACACACACTTTTTTTTAAAAAAAATATTTAGTACAAAAAAGGCTATACTTCTCGAGGATTTTGGCTGGTGGGCCCCCTGGGAATCGAACCCAGCACCAACGGATTATGAGTCCGCTGCTCTAACCTAATGAGCTAGAGGCCCTTGAAATGAAACGGAAGAATACTATTCACTCTCTAGCTCTGTAAAGCTGATCAATTTTTCCGCGCGACTTGGATGACGAAGCTTTCTTAATGCCTTGGCTTCAATTTGTCGAATACGCTCTCTTGTCACGTCAAACTGTTTGCCAACTTCTTCTAACGTGTGATCGGTGTTCATCTCTATACCAAAACGCATACGCAATACCTTAGCTTCACGCGACGTGAGTGAATTCAATACATCGTTTACTGCTTTTTGTAAGCATGCAATCGTGGCCGCTTCTACAGGCGACTCTCCAGAGATATCTTCGATAAAATCACCCAGATGTGAATCATCGTCATCACCTACCGGAGTCTCCATAGAAATAGGCTCTTTTGCGATTTTAAGCACTTTGCGTATTTTTTCTTCGCTCATCTCCATCAGCGTAGCTAACTCTTCAGGCACAGGTTCCTGACCCGTTTCTTGAAGAATCTGCCGAGAAATCCGGTTTAGTTTATTGATCGTTTCTATCATGTGCACAGGGATACGTATAGTGCGCGCCTGATCTGCGATAGAGCGGGTGATGGCCTGGCGAATCCACCAGGTTGCATAGGTAGAAAATTTATAACCACGGCGATATTCAAATTTGTCGACGGCTTTCATCAAACCAATATTGCCTTCCTGGATTAAATCTAAAAACTGCAAACCACGATTGGTATATTTTTTAGCGATAGAAATAACTAATCTCAAATTGGCTTCGATCATTTCTCTTTTGGCACGCCTGGTTTTAGCTTCACCAATAGACATGCGGCGATTGATTTCTTTGATCTCTACGATCGTTAAATCTGTATCGCTTTCCAGTTCTGCTAATTTTTTTTGAGCACGCTCAATCTCTGCGCGCAATCCAACCAAAGCCACTTCGTGTTTTTTATTTTCTTTAATGTAAGTATCCAGCCACGCTAAATTGGTCTCATTATTGGGAAAAGAAGCGATAAAATTGTTGCGTGGTGTTTTTGCTTTGTTCACACAGAGATCGAGGATGAAGCGTTCTTGCGCACGGACACCTTCGAGCATTTCACGGATTTTTTTGATTTGGCGATTAAACTGCCGGGGAGATAATTTGAAAGTAGAAAAATATTCTTGAATTTCTTTCAAGTGTTTTTCAGTAGTGCGATGCTTTTTACCGTGTTTTTCTTTGGTTTTTACATAAACTTCCTGCAATCTTGCTAATTCTTCGAAACGTGTTTTGGCAAAATCAGGATCGGGACCTGTATCCAAAACAATACCGCCATCGCCATCTCCTTCACCGCCCTCTTCATCTTCTTCAACAACAGCTTCTAATACTTCAACCTCTATGGGTGGCACTACGACAGCCTGTTTTTCTTCTTCTAGGCCTAAAAATCCGCTGATAACATCCGTTAACCGCTTTTCATCCGTCGTAACTTTTTTAAATTCATTGATGACAGAATCAATCACGCGTGGATAATGCGCGAGAGAAAACATCACTTGGCGAATGCCTTCTTCAATGCGTTGTGCGATCGCGATTTCACCTTGGCGCGTGAGCAATTCGACGGTGCCCATTTCACGCATATACATACGCACGGGATCCGTTGTTCTGCCAAATTCTGAATCGACAGAAACTAATGCCGCTGCCACTTCTTCAACGAAAGTTTCTTCGTCTGCGGTTTTTTCTTCGGTATTTTGAGCTAACAGTAAGGTTTGTGCGTCTGGGGCCTGATCATAAATCTCGATGCCCATATCGTTAAAAATAACCACGATATCCTCTATTCGCTCTGGATTCGCAAATTCAGGGGGCAAACCATCGTTTAATTCCGCCCATGTGAGGTAACCTTGGCTCTTTCCCTTGCTAATCAGCGCTTTTATTTCAAATTTATCGGTTTCGATGCTACTCATACGAGGAAGCTCCTAGGTGCGGGGTTAGGTATTTTGTAAAGGGGATGTTCGGTGCAGTCGGTTAAGTGTAAGCGCGCGACATGCGTATATACCCATTCAACTTGAAGATACTGGTTTTGTATCTTCAAGTTGAATAACAAAACGAGGGGGTTTTTTAAGGGGGAAACGTCTTATTTCCCCCTTAAATTCAAAAGGTTATACCGCTCGCCACCCAAACAGATCCCGCACTTTTTTGCGGGACAATGCCTTAACAAAAACCAGCATCTTGAAAGGCGAGGCGTATATTATACCAATTTTTGGTTTTTCTAGCCAGCGACACCCTGGGTTAAGGGTGCAATTAAAAGGTTTTCGTCTTCAATAAGTATTTTTTCTATTGTGAGTCAGCGTTTAAGTTCAGGGTCGTACATCCATGCGCTCTTGTTTTTCTATCCCTGACCACAAGCCCTGAACTTAAACGCTGACTCACAACAGAAAAAATTGTGCCAACCTACACTTTTAATCGCGTCTCTTGGTCAGTGTCGTGCCTGAAGCAATGTCAGTAACAAAGCTTTCTCTTCTGCGTTAATGGTTTGCGTACTCATTTTGACCTGTAACGCCTGAATCCGCGTTTCTCTGTCTTGGCTGATGATTTTATACAACGCGCCGAGCAACTCGGCCTCCATGCCTTCAGGAGGCATAATCAGCTTCCAGACTGCTAACTTAGCGAGTTGATCAGCGATTTTGCTGTCACGCCAATGTTCTAACAAAGCACCTGTAGACAGCGTTGGTGTTTTTTTCAGCTCTTCAAATAACGCGAGTAATGTAGGAACACCCGGCAAGTTCGCATGATGCAGCTCTGATGGCAGGGTAATACGCTCAGCAAGATGGGGGTATTGCAGCAAGATTGCAATTGCAATTTGCAGTGGAAATAACAATTTGTCACTTTGTTGCGTTGTCGTAACAGGTAGAACTGGTTGTTCTGCGACTAAATATTTTTCTATCGCACTTTGCGACATACCCACTCGTTCTGCTAACTGTTGTATCAGTAATTCACGAAAAACGCCGGTGGGAATTTTTTGTAAGAGCGGTTTGGCCTGTTGGACTAATTTTGCTTTGCCATCGGGTGCTGTTAAATCTAACGACGTACTCAATTTCGACAAGAAAAAATCTGACAAAGGCGTTGCTTGCGTTATACGCTGTTGAAACGCAGCCAACCCTTCTTGACGTAATAGACTGTCAGGATCATGTTCTTTTGGCAAAAACATAAAACGTACCTGCACCCCGTCCTTCAACACAGACAAACTATTTTCTAATGCACGCCAGGCAGCGGTTTGACCTGCATTATCTCCATCAAAGCAGAAAGTCAGATTTTTTGTATATCTCAACAAACGCTCTAAATGTTTCTCGCCTGTTGCGGTTCCCATCGTCCCCACCGCTTGCGTGATTCCAAACTGATGCAGCGCAATCACATCCATATAGCCTTCTACCAGCATACAAAAATCTAACGCTGCTTTGCTGTGCAGTGCTTCATATAATCCAAACAACTCGCTACCTTTATGGAATAGCGGTGTTTCCGGTGAATTTAAATATTTAGGGGTATCGTCTCCTAAAGTGCGTCCACCAAAAGCAATGACGCGCCCGCGATGATCGCGGATAGGCACCATCAATCGATCACGAAAACGATCGTAGATCTTCCCCTGATCGTTTTTAATCAACATGCCTGTTTGCAATAGCTGTGCTTTGGCTTCATTCGTATTGCCGAATTGTCGCAATAGCTGATCCCAACCGACTGGCGCAAAACCCATACCAAAACGCTGCACAATGTCTTCTGACAATCCGCGCATTTTCAAATAACCTGATACTTTAGGAGAAGATGTGAGTTGCGCTTGATAATAGTGGGCAATTTTTTCTAACAACACATACAAATGCAATTGCGGTTTGGGCGCATTTGCTAAAAATTCTTGTGGGATAGGGATACCCAAAGAATGCGCTAATTCTTCGACAGCCTCTACAAATTGCAGTCGATCATAAGCCATTAAAAAACCAATCGCATTGCCATGCGCGCCGCAACCAAAGCAATGATAAAACTGCTTGGTGGCACTGACCGTAAAGGAAGGCGTTTTTTCGTTATGGAATGGACAGCAGGCGCTGTAGTTACTGCCCGCTTTTTTGAGCGTTAAACGGCGCTGAATCAGTTCTACAATGTCAGCGCGGGATAGTAGGTCTTGGACAAAATCTTGGGAGATGCGTTGGGACATTCAAATAGGTACCGCTCGTATCAAAAAAACATAGTAACTATTCAGCACAAACTTTGTCATTCCCGCGAAGGCGGGAACCCATCCCAGTATGGCAATACGATCATTATGGAAAAAAACAATGGGGCGTTTATTTGTTAGCCAATAAAAAACTAGAGAGCGTTTTGATGGATGGGTTCCCGCCTTCGCGGGAATGACAAAAGCTGTCAACGCTAACTAGACAGCTTTTCCTTGATCTTGGCACTAACACTACCCATATCAGCTCGACCTTGTAACTGTGGTTTGACTTGGGCCATGACAGCACCCATATCTTTGATGGAGGTGGCGCCAAGAGAAATAATGGCTGCTTGAATTGACGCATCTATTTCAGCATCGCTCAAAGCTGCAGGCATATATTCCTGCAAAAGCGTTATTTCAAACTCTTCTTGTTCTACTAAATCCAAACGTCCGGCCTGTTTAAATTGAGTCACAGAGTCTTGGCGCTGCTTGAGCATCTTATCAATGACAGCGAAAATCTGACCGTCATCTAAGGTAATACGCTCATCAACTTCACGCTGTTTGATAGCAGCCATGAGCAAACGAATGACACCTAAGCGACGCGCATCCCGCGCCTTCATGGCGGTTTTCATGTCTTCTTGAATGCGTGGGTGGAGGGAATGGGTCATATAAAACTCACAAGCTGCGCTGTTTTAAAAATAGATACGAGTCCTAAAGAATTTGGCAGCCAATGCGTTTTTCTTGAGGATCTTTTTTTACATCTTGCTCATAACTTTGTAGAGTACCATAGTCCCCAGAAGGAGGAAGAGATGAAAAAAAATTAGAGGAAGGACCATAGTGAGGATTCATGGGTTTAGCTTGTTCAGCTTGTTCAGCCTGTTCAGCCTGTTCAGCCTGCATACGAAGATTAAGATTCGGCACGAAAAAGCGTCCCAAAATCTTACAGCACTTTGTTTTGTTCTCTAGACTAATAACGCGATCAAGTGATATGCATAACCCTTCTAACTCTTCTATAACAACGCAAGGTTTAACTTGAAGTAACAAAAAGCGACAAAATCCAACACTAGGTTCCATTTCGCTTTCACTAGGTTCCATTTCGCTTTGTTTTTCAACAAATTCAAAAGATGCATGAGAGGAAAAAGAAGTCATTACGGCTTGAACGCATTCTTCGGAATGACTAAAAATGATCGATCCTTTGGAAACAAGGTCATAATCCCATCTGATTGTATGCTGCTCAGGACAAAAAGTTATCTGATAGTTGCCTGCAGATTTAAATTCATGAAATGTAAACATTTGCATAGTCCTGAGTATAAAACCAACCGGAGCATACATTCAGCTGGTCTCGCTATCCAAGCAATGAACTACTTATCGCCAATCAACGCGCTAATATTCAACCTAGGCTGCATAGGGCGTTTGTGCTTGCTAAATGCCAGCGCGGCTCTTTTGCGCTCTTCTTGCGGGCTGCGGTAGCCTTCTTTGTCGCGGGCTACCTTTTTCTCCCATCGCTTGATGGCAGAAATGTGCTTACGCTTACGTTCTGTGGTGGGTTTTTCATAGAACTCAACACTTCTGAGTTTGGCAACAATCCCTGCTTTTTCGCAAGAACGTTTGAAGCGACGTAGTGCTACGTCAAAAGACTCGCCTTCTTTTATTTCAACACTTGGCATTTATCATCACCTTAAAATTATTGTCAAAGCGCGCCTCAAGACGCGGGAACCCAGCATTTAAGCATGATTTTTTTTGATTGGAAAGCGTTTATACCGCCAGCCATTGAAGTTCTTGGTTTTTTAAAAAAATGTTATAAGTGGGCTATATTGAAATCTAATACCCACGTGCTATCATGACTTGATAGCATTTAAGGCAAATACTCAGTGAATACAACACACCGAAAAACGCTAGAAACCATTTTCCAGCAACGCGTACCATCCACCCTCGAATGGCGTCGAATAGAGTCACTGCTTCAAGCAATCGGTGCAAAAATAATAGAAGGAGCAGGCTCAAGAGTAAGGTTTGAGCTTGATGGGGTGATCGCCACCTTCCATCGACCACATCCATAAAAAGAAGCTAAGCCTTATCAGGTTCGCGACGCCAAGGCGTTTCTTGAAAAAGTAAAGGTGCTACCATGAACATGATGAATTATAAGGGCTATGCGGCCAAAATTGAGTATAGCGAAGAAGATGATTGCTTGGTGGGTCATATCGCTGGCATCAATGATATCGTAGGCTTCCACGCCAATTCTGTGCCTGAGTTACATGCTGCTTTTGAAGAAGCTGTTGATGATTATTTGCAGGCTTGCAAAAAAGCGCGAAAATCACCACAGAAACTTTATTCAGGCAAAATCTTGCTTCGTGTCCCACCTGAAATCCACGCACGAGCGGTGATGCTGGCAAAAGCACATGGCAAGAGCTTGAACTCCTGGCTGACTGAGCTGCTTTATAACGTGGCCTAAAAAAACACTTTTCATCCATAACTTAACCTCACAGGAAATTCCCATGCCTTCTGCAAACACTTTAAAAACCAAACGCACCTTAACCGTTAACGGTACAACCTATCACTATTACAGCCTCCCAGATGCTGATAAAGCAGGTCTTGGGAATAGCGCACAACTGCCCTTCTCGTTGAAAATCCTACTGGAAAATTTATTACGCTATGAAGATGGCAAAACCGTCACTACAGACGACATTCAGGCTATTTTTGACTGGACTAAAAACAAACGCTCGGATCGTGAAATTGCCTATCGTCCTGCGCGCGTGTTGATGCAGGATTTCACAGGCGTCCCTGCAGTGGTTGATTTGGCCGCCATGCGAGATGCCATGGTCAAACTCGGCGGAGATCCACAAAAAATCAATCCACTCACGCCCGTTGATCTGGTGATCGATCACTCCGTACAGGTCGATGAATTCGGCACAGCCATTGCATTCAAAGATAACGTACACCTGGAAATGCAACGTAATCACGAACGTTATGCCTTTTTACGTTGGGGCCAACAGGCATTCAAACACTTCAGAGTCGTGCCTCCTGGTACCGGTATCTGCCATCAAGTGAATCTGGAATACCTGGCTAAAACCGTCTGGTCACAAGAAATCGATGGTGAAAACTATGCTTATCCTGACACATTAGTGGGCACCGACAGCCACACCACTATGATTAACGGCTTGGGCGTATTAGGCTGGGGGGTCGGCGGTATAGAAGCAGAAGCCGTGATGCTGGGACAACCCATCAGCATGCTGATTCCCGAAGTTATCGGCGTGAAATTAACAGGACAATTAGCAGAAGGCGTGACGGCTACCGACTTAGTATTAACCATCACACAAATCCTGCGACAAAAAGGCGTGGTCGGAAAATTTGTAGAATTTTATGGCGAAGGTTTAACCCATCTGCCGCTAGCCAATCGCGCAACTGTTGCGAATATGGCGCCTGAATATGGCGCTACGTGCGGATTTTTCCCGATTGATGAGCAAACTTTAGATTACTTAAAGTTAACCGGGCGCGATGCAGACAACGTAGCGCTGGTCAAAGCTTATGCACAAGCGCAAGGCATGTGGCGCGCTGAGAACACCCCTGACCCTATTTTCACCGACGTTGTAGAGCTGGATTTACGCAGTATTGAACCCAGTTTGGCAGGCCCTAAACGTCCACAAGATCGCGTGTTATTGAATGAACTCACCTCAGCTTTTGATAAAACACTGACAGAGATGGGCAAAACAGCGCCATCTAAAACAGGCGTATCTGCAGATACCGCTGACTTAACAGATGGCATGGTCGTGATCGCAGCGATCACAAGCTGCACCAATACCTCCAATCCCAGTGTATTGATGGCTGCGGGCTTAATCGCTAAAAAAGCCGTCGAAAAAGGCTTGCGCTGCAAACCCTGGGTTAAGACTTCGCTAGCACCCGGCTCTAAAGTGGTGACAGATTATTTGGCAAAAGCAGGTCTTCAGACTTACCTCGATCAACTGGGCTTTAATCTCGTGGGCTATGGTTGCACCACCTGTATCGGCAATTCAGGCCCGCTATCCGAAAAAGTACAAAGCGCCATCACACAAAACAATCTCGTTGTCTCCTCTGTGCTATCAGGAAACCGTAATTTTGAAGGCCGCGTACATCCTGCGGTTAAAGCCAACTGGTTAGCTTCTCCGCCTTTAGTTGTCGCGTTTGCATTAGCAGGTACCACACGCATCAATTTAAAAACAGAAAGCCTAGGTACCGATAAAAATGGCAATGAAGTGTTCCTAAAAGACATTTGGCCAACCGATAAAGAAGTCGCACACGAAGTAGCCAAGATTACGCACGGGATGTTTAACAAAGAATATGCCGATGTATTTAATGGCGATGAAGAATGGCGCAGCATTGATGTGGTGGCAGGCAATACTTACAACTGGGATGCCAATTCTACATACGTGCAAAATCCTCCGTATTTCGTAGGACTAGAAAAGACACCCGCCCCCGTTAAAGATATTCACCAGGCACGTGTATTAGCTTTGTTAGGAGACAGCATTACCACCGACCATATTTCTCCTGCGGGCAATATCAAAGCAGATAGCCCCGCTGGCATCTATCTCAAATCACATGGCGTTGATGCTAAAGATTTTAATGCGTACGGCGCAAGACGCGGCAATCATGAAGTCATGATGCGCGGCACCTTCGCCAATATCCGCATTAAAAACGAAATGCTGCCTGGTGTTGAAGGTGGTGTGACACGTTTTCTACCCACAGGTGAAACGCTCTCGATTTACGATGCAGCCATGGCCTATCAAGCGCAAGGCACACCATTAGTGATTATCGCAGGACGTGAATATGGCAGCGGCTCTTCTCGTGACTGGGCAGCAAAAGGGCCTGCATTACAAGGTGTAAAAGCGGTGATTGCTGAAAGTTACGAACGTATTCACCGATCGAATTTAATCGGCATGGGTATTTTACCGCTGGAATTTAAGCCGGCTGTTTCCAGAAAAACTTTAGCGCTGGATGGCAGCGAAGTGTTTGATATTTTAAATCTACAGAAACTCACACCCGGGGGAGAAGTAGAAGTATTGATGACACGCGCCACAGGCTCACAAGAAAAAATTGTGACCCGATGCCGCATTGATACACAAAATGAGTTGGAATATTTTAAGAATGGCGGAATACTGCCGTATGTGTTGAGGAATTTGTTGGGCTAATAAATGAATAGTAAACATAAAAAAACCCTACAAGCGATTTTTCATGACCCTATTTTGACTAGCATTCACTGGCGGGAGATTGAAAATATGCTCCAAGCATTGGGCGCTACTGTGGAAGAACGCGCAGGTTCACGAGTTGGTATTGTGTTAAATAGGATTGTTGCTGTATTTCACAGACCTCATCCTCAAAAAGAAACAGATAAAGGTGCAGTAAAATCAATGCGCCGTTTTTTAACAGAAGCAGGAGTAAAACTATGATCGAATATAAGGGTTATATAGGTGGTCGTGTAGAATTTGATGACAATGCAGATATTTTTCATGGAGAGGTCATCAATATTCGTGATGTTATTACATTTCAAGGGCGTTCAACAGATGAATTACGTCAAGCTTTACACGATTCAGTGGAAGTCTATTTAAGTTTTTGTGCTGAGCATGGCAAGAAACCAGATAAACCTTTTTCGGGAGAACTTCTTGTTCATTTAACGCCAGAACAACACCGTAAGATTTTTGCTGCTGCTCAACAAGCTGGTGAAGAACTTGATAAGTGGGTGATACATGTGCTGGAAAATGAGATTAGTCATCAAACTACACACCACTAACTGAAAGTGGTTATCTGGGTCATAACCTGAGAATTTTTCTATGCAAAATATTTTAGTTGGTCTAGTCATGGGATCCCAATCAGATTGGGAAATCCTTAAAAATACAGCAGAAACACTGGATACCTTATGTATTCCTTATGAGGCCAAAATTGTGTCTGCCCACCGCACACCTGATTTACTCTTTGAATATGCGAGCACAGCTGAATCACGCGGTATCAAATTGATCATTGCAGGCGCAGGCGGTGCAGCACATCTACCTGGCATGCTCGCTGCTAAAACAGCAGTACCCATCTTAGGCGTGCCTATTCCCAGCACTGCATTACAAGGCATGGATTCATTACTCTCTATCGTGCAAATGCCCGGAGGCATTCCAGTAGCCACTTTCGCGATTGGAAAACCAGGCGCCATTAACGCTGCATTATTTGCAGCTGCTGTGTTAGCGCATGAACATGCGGATATTCAAACAGCACTAAATACTTACAGAGAGAATCAGACGCAGCGTGTTTTATCAAAACCTAATCCCGAGAAAAATTAAGTGAAGATAGGAATTATTGGAGGCGGGCAATTGGCGCAAATGATGGCGCTTGCAGGCCATCCCCTAGGCTTAAAAACCATTTGTCTAGAATCAACAGAAGACTGCCCTGCAGGTTTAGTGACCGATGTCATGGTCGGTGCTTATGATGACCTCGAAAAACTGCAGGCATTGGCCAATGCAGTCGATGTGATTACTTATGAATTTGAAAATATTTCTACCGCTGCATTAAATCATCTAAAAACTTTTACCATCTATCCGCCCATCCCTGCTTTAGCGATTTCACAAGATCGTTTGCAAGAGAAAAATTTTTTTGATCGTTTGCAAATACCAACTACGCACTATATTGCTGTTGATTCTTTGGATGATTTAAAAAACGGCATCCAAAAAATTGGCTTGCCTGCTGTATTAAAAACCAGAAGACTCGGTTATGACGGCAAAGGACAACAAGTGCTCAAAACCGAAGCAGACATAATACCCGCATGGGAAAATCTAAAAAACCAACCCTTACTGCTTGAAAATAAAATTACTTTTGATCGTGAAATTTCTTGTATCGCTGTACGCGATAAAATAGGCAATATCGTTTTTTATGACCTGGTAGAAAATCAACATAAGAACGGCATATTACATTTGTCACAAGTCACTCGCGGCAATAACAGCGCCATCCAAAAATCAGCACAACCCTATGTTTCTCACATCATGACGGCATTAAATTATGTGGGCGTACTAACAGTAGAATTTTTTGAAAAAGACGGACAACTGATTGCGAATGAAATAGCACCACGTGTACATAACTCGGGGCATTGGACGATAGAAGGTGCAGACACCAGCCAATTTGAAAACCACCTGCGTGCTGTTTGTGGTTTACCACTGGGCTCTACTGCAACGCGTGGCCATGTTGCCATGCTGAATTTGGTGAGTGAATTACCCAGCCTCACATCCCTATTAAAAATTCCGCATGCGCATGTACATTTTTATGGTAAAACGCCCAGACAAGGAAGAAAGTTAGGACACGTCACATTGTGTGCAGACGATAAAAATCTATTTGATGTCGAATTAAAAACACTTTTGAAAAATGCTTATGGCCTGGATCCCGTGGTTAAATCATCCATGGGATGACGGGCTGGCGAGAAAATATTCGTTTCAATCTACCTCTAACTGCTCTGTGTAAACTGATGAAAAAAACTCTTTTAAAAACACGTTTCTGCCCAAGCCCTACCGGTTTTTTACATTTGGGCAATATGCGCACCGCGCTTTTTAATGCGCTGTTAGCCAAAGGCCAATGCGGCATTTTTTTATTGCGCATTGAAGACACCGACAAAACGCGCTCTGAAACGCATTACACCGATGCCGTACAAAAAGATTTGCAGTGGTTAGGATTACAGTGGGATGAAGGCCCTAATCACGATGCAGGCGCAGGTCCTTATTGGCAATCTCAACGCCAGGCCATTTACGACAAATATTATCAGCAGCTAGAAGAAAAAAATTTAGCATACCCCTGCTTTTGCACCGAACAACAATTAGCGTTAACACGAAAAATACAAGTCTCTTCCGGCAAACCGCCACGTTACGCAGGCACCTGCCGTCAATTAACACCTGAAGCTGTACAAGAAAAATTAGCGCAGGGTTTAAAACCCGCGTTGCGATTTATCATACCGCTCAACCAAGAAACATCGTTTGATGATTTAGTGCGTGGCGATCAACGCTTTAACAATAATGATATCGGTGATTTTATTATTAGAAGGGCTGATGGCACAGCGCCCTTTATGTATTGCAACGCGATTGATGATGCGCTGATGGGCGTGACACATGCACTGCGCGGTGAAGACCATCTGACGAATACCCCGCGACAGATTATGATTCTAAAAGCGCTCAATTTGCCCATACCGACCTATGGTCATATTTCTTTGATTGTAGGCGATGATGGCGCACCTTTATCAAAACGACACGGCAGTCGCAGCATTGAAGCACTGCGTGAAGAAGGTTATTTGCCAGTGGCGATTGTGAATTATTTGGCACGCTTAGGGCACCACTATGCTGAAGAACATTGGATGGATTTAGAACAACTGTCAGTACATTTTTCTATTAAATCATTAGGTTCAGCACCCGCACGTTTTGACGCGCACCAATTATTGCACTGGCAACATGAAAGCGTGTTGCGCCTAAACAAAGAAGAGTTATGGCAGTGGATGAACCTACAAGATGATCCTGCTTTACCCGCTGATCAGCATGATATTTTTATAGAAACCGTGCGAAACAATATTACCTTTCCACAAGATGCAAAAAAATGGCTGGATCGTTTGTATACGGAAGAATGGAATCATGGTGACACAGAACAGCAAGTGTTGCGCGAAGCGGGCGCTGTTTTTTTTGAAACGGCCATTCACGCATTAGATGCGTTGGGTGCTGATGTAGAAAAAATAACAACGCAATTAAAAGAAAAATTAAATGTGAAAGGCAAAGCCCTATTTCAACCATTGCGTGTGGCATTAACAGGCGAAATACATGGGCCTGAGTTAGCACAGATCGCGTTATTGCTCGGCAAAATGCGTATGAAACAACGCTTGGAGAAAGCGTTGAATGCGAGCTCCTCGCGCTAGCCCGTCATCCCGCCTGTTAGCCGTCATCCCGTGGCTAAACCGTCCACGGGATGACGGCCGTAGGGTAGGGTTTTCCTAAGCTTTTGCCAATTTATCCAATACCCGCTTGAACTGCACTAAGGTAGCGGCCTTACTTGAAAAAAATTGTATATCTATTCCTTCAACTACCGGAATCGCCTTTAATACCAGTTTACGACCTTTAGCTGTCAGGCTAAGCGCATAGGCACGACTGTCTGTTGAATGTCGAGAACGCTGCAATAATTTTTTCTGCATTAAAGTAACCATCAAATCAGAAACCATCATCTTATCGATCTGCGTGAGTTCAGCTAATTGGCTCTGCGTAATATCTTCCTCTGTATGTGTGCTAAGCCAAAGCAACCCGGCCAACACCACAAATTGCGCGTGTGTTAATTTTAATTTGGCTAACGCTTTACGCTGTTGCTGCTGCCATTGATTGGTCAACTGCCACAAAAGAAAACCAGGACTGTCTTCAGGTCGTTTGAAAGAAAAACTCATAATCTTGTGTTTTTAATGGATGACTGATTTTTCAGAAGCAACTTTAATTAGCATATCTGTTTGCCCAGGAACCTCTGCTGCAACTTTCTCTGCCACTATTTT
>JBIIEG010000120.1:0-3717 GCA_044237955.1 Gammaproteobacteria bacterium | reverse complement strand
AGTTGTAGTCAGACAAAGACCTTCTGCTGTCTGCTCCATATCATATATGCCATACATGCGCGCAAAAGGAATTTTAAAACAATCCGTGAAACGCTGATGGGGGATACATTCAGTAATCGTCATCGATAATTTTGGCCCACCCATAGGCTTAAAACGAAACACAGCTCCTGTTTCAAAAGGTCCTTTTAATTCAACCCATTCTGTATCGATATCCCATTGTGGTCTATTGTTGATATCAGAGCAAACTCGCCAAACTTGTTCTGGTTTTATACCAGGAACTGTAATCGAATGTGTTTTAACCCACACAAAAATATCTCCTCATTTACAAATTCAACATATAGTAAGCGCGCTTATTATTTATGTCAATAAAAATGGATTGGCCTGACTATTGTTTTGCAGACATACTGTATTGGTGTGATGTAGCGCTATTGTTAGAATCCAGAAAATTATTTTTTAATACCGTATTTCATGTGAGTACCGGTCTTGAAAAGATAATACTTAGTGATATAATTAAGGAGGGCAGATTATGAGAATTTTTAAACACCATGTTTTTCACCGCTGGGCTTACTCCGAAAAGTTAAGTGATGAAGCACTAGAGAAGGCTGTGAGTGAAATCGAAATGGGACTATACGAAACAAACTTAGGAAGTGGCCTATATAAAAAGCGAATAGCGAAAAAAGGGCAGGGAAAGCGAGGGAGTTATCGCATGTTAGTTGCTTTCAAAGATGGAGAAAAAATATTTTTTTATATGGCTTCGCCAAAAATGATCGTGGTGATATAAGTAAAAATGAAAGAGAGTTGTATAGACGACTTGCAAAAGATTATTTGAGTATGGATGCTAACGCTATTCAAAAGATGCTGAAAAACAGTAAACTATTTGAGGCAAAGTAAATGAAAAGAACCTTACATGAAGTTGCACATGAAATGGCAAATGACCTCTATGAAGCAGGTGTGATTGATGCCATTACCTTGCGTGAATATGAAACATTATGTATCCGGCCTGTGCGTGAATTAAACCCGCGCCAAATCAAGCATATTCGATTGCATGCAAAAGTAAGTCAGTCAGTTTTTGCCAAACTGTTGAATATCAGCACATCAACAATCAGACAATGGGAGCAGGGAGAAAAGCATCCCAGAGGAACTTCTTTGAAGCTTCTTAACTTAATTGCGGAAAAAGGGTTAGAGGTTCTTGCCTAAAAAATAACCTTCTTCTGAGACATTCTAAAGTTTTGTCACACTGCGAGGCTATATGATGCAAACCGTCCAATTTAAAAAGTTCGGCCCACCGGAAGTATTAGAACTGGCCGACATCCCCATTCCCACACCACATGAAAACGAGCTGCTGATAAAAATATATGCAGCGGGCATCAACCCCATCGATGCCAAAATCCGCGAAGGCAGTAGTTTTGTAGCCAAACAACTAACGCTACCTGCTAGTTTGGGTTTTGATATGTGTGGTGAAGTCATAAAATCCAATGCACCTCACAGTTCTTTTAAAGTAGGCGATATCGTATTAGGTTCTGTGGGCAGATATGATCGACCTTCTACTTATGCAGAGTTTTGTTTGGCAACGCCGGATGATCTGATTAAAAAACCTGAGCATCTGGATCCTATTCAAGCCGCCGCCCTCACCACCGCTGGTCTTACAGCCTGGCAAGCTTTGCATACAATTGGGAAAGTAAAAGCCGGTGAAAAAGTGCTCATTCATGCAGCAGCAGGTGGTGTAGGACATATCGCCCTGCAATTAGCGAAATTAGCCCATGCGCATGTGATCGTGACTGCTTCTCAACACCATCACGAATTTTTAAAACAACTGGGTGCGGATGAGATCATTGATTACACCCAACAGGCATTCGAAACCAACCTGAAAAATATAGACCTTGTGATTGATTTAGTGGGTGGTGAAACAGGTCTGCGTTCTTTATCTGTACTCGCCCCCCAAGCTCTGCTTGTGACCGTCCCAACCATTACACGTGACCTCATTCTGGCAGAAGCTAAAAAAAGAAATCTGAATGCCACAGGCATGCTGGCAGAAATGAATTTAGCTGAATTGGAAAATATGGCCAATTTAGTTGCCAACAAACAATTAAAGGTACATGTTTCCAAAGTATTACCATTGAGTGAAGCGGTGCTGGCGCACATCACACTTGAGCAAAAACGCACACAGGGGAAGATGGTTTTAACATTGCAGGGGTAATCTAGAATGAATATTGATTTGATTCACTGCTTCTGCACAAAAGAAAAAAAACTCTGGCAATCCAGCAGCGGTTGTTTCTTCTGCGACAATCAGTCAAAGTGAAAAACAAAAGCTGGCGAAAAAATTAAACACACCCGTCACTGTTTTTTTATCAGCATTAAAAAATGATCGCTGCCATCTAGAATTTTTTTATCCCGACACCGAAATGCCTTTATGCCTGCACGGTACAATCGCTGCAGCTTTCGTTTTATTTAAAAATATTACTTCAAAAAATTTAACCTGTATCACAAAAGATAAAATTGATATTAGCGCACGACAAGAAAAAGATATTATTCAAATTCGCGTATCAAAATCCCTATCACCAACAATCAATCCTGACAAAATACAAATAGCTCAGATGCTTAACCTAAACTGCATCGATGATATTGAAAATGAACTTTCTTTCACTGTCTCTTCCGTTGGCAGCCCAAAGTTATTAGTTCCTATCGCCTCATTTGAATCATTGGCCGCATTAAAACCCAACTTTAATTTGATCACGCAATGGAGTCTCGACAATAAAATCAATGGATTGTATGTTTATACAAAAGACAGCCAAAATAATTCTTTTGATTTCTATGCAAGAGGATTTAATCCTAAAACGGGTCATAATGAAGATGCTGCGACTGGCGTTGCAGCAGCATTGGCGTTGTCTTTAAAAAGAAGCATCACTGTCGGTCAAGGTGTTTTTATGGAACGACCCAGCGAGATACGGGTGTCTTATTATGATCCGGAAAATATCTGGGTTGGGGGTAGGAGTGTGCTTGTGTCAAAACACTGACAGCTTGTTATTTAATCGCAGCAGACTATAATGACCATATAGATGACCATATAAACGAGGTTTGTTATGCACACTGTTAGTATCGCCGAAGCAAAGGCGCATTTGAGTGAGATCTTAAATCAGGTAATGGCAGGGGAAGAAATTATTATTACCCGCCGTGGACATGCTATTGCAAAAATTGGCGCTGTTAAAAAATTATTGAAACCCATACCCAGTCTGGAAAAACTCCATTCAAATTTTCCGCGCATACCTATTTCAAGCGCAAAAATGCTCCGTGAGCTACGAGATGAAGGTTACTAATGCACTACTTTGATACAAGTTTTTTGGCACCTCTTTTTCTAGTTGAAGATAAAAGCCATTATGTTAGAGAGATTATACATTCTGTCAAAGATGATAGAACGGTGAGTCACTGGCTGAGAGTTGAGTTTTCGAGCATGATAGCCAGATGTTTGCGGATGAAAGTTTTTAATAAAACCCAGGCGGCTTCTATAATGGATAATTTTGAAACCCTTCTAACAAACTCTTTTCATATACTCATCCCAACTGTTGCCGATTACGATTTAGCCAACTCTTTGCTGCAACATTTTCATACCGGGCTGCGCGCAGATGATGCACTTCACTTGGCTATTGCTCAGAATCATGGGGCAAAAAAACTTTATACGCTCGATCATGGATTAGAAAAAGCTGCAAAAAAACTTACCTC
>JBIIEG010000065.1:0-5854 GCA_044237955.1 Gammaproteobacteria bacterium | reverse complement strand
TTTTGAGAATAACGCTTTTGACCTGGATCCCGTGGTTAAACCATCCACGGGATGACGGCTAATGGGGGCCGCACTCCTGCAAATTGGGGGATCGTCTAGCGGTAGGACTATGGACTCTGACTCCGTCAACCTAGGTTCGAATCCTAGTCCCCCAGCCAAAATAATAAGCCATAACCCAAAAAGCCTTTTCTCACTTGTGGGAGAAGGTGTCCGTAGGCCGGATGAGGGACATATGATTGGCTTAAGCTTATAAACATACATCTATTCAGGAACTCAGCATGACCGCCACAAAACGCTCCATTATGACGCTTTACTCCGGCGATGCTGATCTATTAAGCCACCGTGTCCGCATTGTACTCGCTGAAAAAGATGTCACAGTCGATGTACTCACAACAAAAACCCAACAATTACCAGAAGATCTCGTACATTTAAACCCGTACAACACATTGCCTACACTGGTTGATCGTGACTTAGTTTTGTATGAATCCAGAATCATCATGGAATATCTGGATGAAAGATTTCCACACCCGCCCCTCTTGCCGGTTTATCCTATCGCCCGCGCCAAGAGCCGTCTGACAATGTATCGCATTGAACAAGACTGGTATTCAATCGTAGACCGCATTGAAAATGGTCCTAAAAAAGTATCTGATGCGGCGCGCAAAGAACTGGAAGAAAGTCTGATCGCATTAGCACCGGTATTTGCCGATACACCTTACTTCTTAAGCCAGGAATTCAGCTTGCTGGATTGCTGTATTGCACCACTGTTATGGCGCCTACCTAAATTAGGTATTCAATTTACAACTGCGCGCACCAAACCCATTAACAGTTACGCAAAAAAACTATTCAAACGCCCTTCCTTTCAAAGTAGTTTGACAGAATTTGAACGCGAGTTTCCAACAACATGACCTCCAATAAGCCTTATTTAATTCGTGCACTCTATGAATGGATCGCCGATAACGGGCTTACCCCTTATGTTCTAGTGAATGCAGCACTTCCGGGTTGTCGGGTGCCAGAAACCCATGTGACAAACGGACGTATCATATTCAACATCGCTTTTGATGTGGTCAAGGGATTAGTGCTTGGCAATGAAATAATCGAATTCACCGCAAGATTTTCTGGTGTGCCAACCCCCATCTCTATACCCACCGCTTCAATTTTAGCCATTTATACCAAAGAAAATGGCGAAGGCATGGCCTTTCCTGAGGAGCCTATTCCGCTTGGTGAAGAGGAATCAGAGGTCCGTAAAAAACCCAAAGCCAGTCCTGCCAAAGGCAAACCCAATCTGACCATTGTGAAATGACATCCAATCTGATTCCAGAAGCTATCAGCAATTTATCTCCTCGCATTTTGCAACGAGGCCAACATCCTAACCAATCCACTAGGATCACCCCAAGCGACCTTGCAAATGCAGTTCGTTTTCTCAGTATAGACGCCGTTCAAAAAGCGAACTCTGGCCATCCTGGTATGCCCATGGGTATGGCGGATATTGCCGAAGTGCTGTGGAACGACTTCTTAAAACACAATCCTGCCAATCCTCATTGGTTTAATCGCGATCGTTTTATTTTATCCAATGGCCATGGTGCGATGTTGCATTATGCCCTGTTGCATCTGACAGGCTATGACTTGAGTATAGAAGACCTCAAGCAATTCCGACAACTGCACTCCAAAACACCCGGTCATCCCGAATATGGTTATACCCCAGGCGTAGAAACCACCACAGGACCTCTGGGCCAAGGCTTTGCCAATGGTGTGGGTATGGCCATTGCTGAAAAAAATTTAGCAGCGTACTTTAATCGCAGCGGATTAGAAATTGTAGATCACTACACCTACGTGTTTGTGGGAGATGGCTGCTTGATGGAAGGTGTTTCGCATGAAGTAGCGTCTTTAGCGGGCACATTGCAACTCGGCAAGCTCATTGTTATTTACGATGATAACGGTATCTCCATTGATGGTGAGACCAAAGGTTGGTTTACCGACAATACCCCTGAACGATTTGAAGCATACGGATGGCATGTCATCCCCAATGTGGATGGACATGACGCCAAAACTATTTCTGCAGCCATCGAAGAAGCCCGTGATGTGAATAACAAACCTACATTGATTTGTTGCAAAACACACATTGGCTTTGGTGCACCCAATTTAGTAGACACAGCCAAGGCGCATGGTTCTCCGCTGGGAGAAGCAGAAATAGCGGCAGCACGCGAGGCCTTAGGTTGGCCTCACGCAGCTTTCGTCATTCCAGACAACATTTATGCCGCATGGGATGCTAAAAAACTGGGTGAGCGTTTAGAGTCAGAATGGCAAGAAAAACTCAAAAAATACCAAAAAGCAAATTCAGTCTTAGCCGAAGAATTTTTACGACGTATCAATGGACAACTACCCAAAGAATGGGAGAAAAAAACCAAGTTATTTACCCAAACGATACTCGATAAAAATGATAAAAATCAGTCTGCGCTTGCAACACGCAAGGCTTCTGAAATGTGTCTGGATGCGTATGCACCTATGCTGCCCGAATTGATGGGTGGATCAGCAGACTTAACACCATCTAACAATACCTGGCACACAGAATCTAAAACATTTAGCGTAGCGGAACCAACGGGTAACTATATCCATTACGGTGTGCGCGAATTTGGCATGTTTGCCATCATGAATGGTTTGGCGTTGCATGGCGGATTTATTCCTTATGGCGGCACCTTTCTTACCTTCGTCGACTACGGACGCAACGCGATTCGTTTAGCCGCATTGATGAAACGTCGCGTTATTTTTGTGTTCACCCATGACTCGATTGGTTTGGGAGAAGACGGGCCTACGCATCAACCCGTTGAACACGCTGCTATTTTACGCCTAACACCCAACGTCACAGTTTGGCGTCCCTGCGATTTGGCAGAAACTGCGATCGCCTGGGAGTTTGCCATAGAAAATAAAACAGGCCCCACCTGTTTGTTACTCTCTCGTCAAAATTTACCCGTACAACAACACGATATCAAAGAACTGTCGGATATACGCCGTGGTGGATATGTACTACAAGACTGTAAAGGCAAACCACAAGCCATTATTATCGCCACAGGTTCTGAAGTAGAGCTCGCGATGAAAGCAGCGGCCAGCTTAACCGAACAAGGCCATCACATTCGTGTGGTCTCTATGCCATCCACCACACTCTTCGATCAACAAGATGCCAGCTATAAAGAATCAGTCCTGCCCGCCAAAGTAGAAGCCAGAGTTGCAGTAGAAGCAGGCATTGCAGATTTTTGGTACAAATATGTGGGACTGCAAGGCAAGGTCGTAGGACTCAACGGCTACGGTGAATCAGCGCCTTATAAAGAGGTCTATCAAGCGTTAGGTATTACAGCAGAAGCGGTAGAGAAAGCAGTGAAGAGTTTGGTGTAGAAGTAGAAAGCCATCATTAAAAACTGAAAAAAGGAAAAAACCATGACAATTAAAGCTGCCATCAACGGTTACGGACGCATTGGCCGTAACATTTTACGTGCGATTTACGAATCGGGTTACAGAGATCAAATTCAGGTCGTCGCCATTAACGATTTAGGCGATGTGCAAACTAACGCGTATTTAACACGCTATGATACCGTGCACGGAAAATTTCCGGGTGATGTGAGTATCGAAGGCGATTATTTAGTGGTAAACGGCGATAAAATTCGTGTGGTTGCCGAACGTGATCCTGCGAAATTACCTTGGGCAGAATTAGGTGTAGACATCGTGTTGGAATGCACCGGTTTATTTACCAGCAAAAAACACGCCATGCCACATTTAACAGCGGGCGCTAAAAAAGTCATTATTTCCGCACCTGCAGGTAACGATGTAGATGCAACGATTGTCTATGGCGTCAATCACAAAACACTCAAAGCAAGCGACACGGTTATTTCCAACGCCTCTTGTACAACAAACTGCATAGCCCCCATGGCTCAAGCATTACATGAAACGGTCGGTATTGTTTCTGGCCTCATGAACACAATTCACTCCTATACCAACGATCAAAAATTGATTGATGTGTATCACCCTGATTTACGTCGCGCGCGTTCTGCGACGCATTCTATGATTCCTACCAAAACAGGCGCTGCAGCAGCAGTGGGTTTAGTAATCCCTGATTTAGCCGGCAAATTAGATGGTTTTGCGATTCGCGTACCAACGATCAATGTATCACTGGTAGATTTTACCTTTGAATCCAAGCACAAAACGACGGTAGAAGAAGTCAACGCGATTATGAAAACCGCAGCGAGCACTACATTAAAAGGTATTATGAATTACACGGATGAACAGCTGGTTTCTGTAGACTTCAATCACAATCCGATTTCTTGCACATTTGATTCAACACTCACTAAAGTCATCGACAACACCGTCAAAGTATTAGGCTGGTATGACAACGAATGGGGTTTTTCCAATCGTATGATTGATACTACTTTGGCGTGGATGGCGGTGAAATATACCCATTCAACTTGAAGGTGCTGGTTTTGTACATTCAAGTTTGAATACAAAACCAGGGGGTTTTTAAAGGGGGAAGTCTTTTGTTTCCCCCCTTTAATTCAAATAGGTTATACCGCTCGTCCCCCAACACACCCCGCGACTTTTTGCGGGACAAAGCCTTAACACAAACCAGCATCTTGAAAGGCGAGCGGTATAAATCAGCTAGCCCATCCTCCGCAAGATATCTATTCCGCGGATGTTTTAATTCTACAGAGTTCGCTCTTATGGCAGTTCACCATCCCCCGCAAGATATCTACTCTGCGGATGTTTTAATTCTACAGGGTCCGCTCTTATGGCAGCCCACCATCCCCCGCAAGGCCGTCATCCCGTGGAAGGTTTGACCACGGGATCCAGGTCATAAGCGTCATTCTAAAGTATTTTTAAGTTACCCCCCCCCGCTCCAATCTCGCCTTAGTTTCCAAAGCACCATCCAGCGCATTTTTAAGTTCTTCACTTGTCACAGGTTTTTTGCCAAGAAACTCATGGCGCCTTGTCTCATAAAATAGTCCTCTTACTCTTCAGAAGAATGCGACGACAAAGCAATAAAAATAATATCGGCTCTATGTCGTTTCGTGAGGCGAAATCTCACTAAATGGGCGATTTAGTGCAAGTGTACTTTAACTAAATCGCTGATTTAGTGAGATTTTACAATTCCTACTTTCTTATTTGGTTTTTTCGTTTCTCACCCCGTGCGGCACGTGCCCTGTTGCCACATGTTCACGTGCTGAGTCGCAGTGCCCTTGTTGGTCGTCGAAAAAGATATCAGCCCCAAAGGCATGTAAAAATTCACCTTTTGCCAATCCACCTAAAAATAAGGCTTCGTCGATACGAATACCCCAGGCTCGCAAAGTGCGTATGACGCGTTCATGGGCAGGTGCTGAACGAGCAGTGACCAAGGCTGTGCGGATAGGACACTTGTCAGGCGGGAATTTTTTTTGTAGTTGATGTAAAGCATCCAGGAAGGGTTTGAAGGGTCCGCCTGAGAGTGGTTGGTGTGCGGCAAGCTGTTCTTGCTCTGCAAAAGTTTTAAGCCCGCTTTGCTGATAAACGCGTTCTGCTTCGTCTGAAAAGAGCACTGCATCACCGTCGAATGCAATACGCAGTTCGTTTGATTCATGGGCAACAGCAGGAACGCTCACGCCCGTAGAAGGCAAGATAGTCGCCGCGGCGCATCCTGATTCGAGGGCATTTTTGACATCAGCAGGGTTTGCGGATAGAAATAGGTGAGCACCGAAGGCTGCGACATAAGGATAGGGGCTTTCGCCATTGGTGAAGGCGGCACGGGTGATGTCGAGTTGGTAATGTTGAATGCTATTGAAAATACGCAAGCCTGTGTCAGCGCTGTTTCTAGATAGAAGGACAATTTCTACGAGGG
>JBIIEG010000064.1:0-5874 GCA_044237955.1 Gammaproteobacteria bacterium | reverse complement strand
ATGTCAAAGGAAAAATTCGATCGTAGTAAAGATCACATTAACGTAGGTACCATCGGCCACGTCGATCATGGTAAAACGACGCTGACAGCAGCCATCACGTCGGTTGCCTCCAAAACATTTGGTGGCGAAGCCAAAGCGTTTGACCAAATTGACAAAGCCCCTGAAGAAAAAGCGCGTGGTATCACCATTGCCACGGCGCACGTTGAATACCAAACCAGCAAACGTCACTACGCACACGTCGACTGTCCAGGACACGCCGACTACGTGAAAAACATGATCACTGGTGCCGCTCAGATGGACGGCGCTATCTTGGTTGTGTCTGCAGCGGACGGTCCTATGCCTCAGACCCGCGAACATATCCTGTTGGCCCGTCAGGTGGGTGTACCTTACATCGTGGTATATCTGAACAAAGCAGATATGGTAGACGATAAAGAATTGTTAGAATTAGTTGAAATGGAAGTGAGAGACCTGTTGAGCAAATATGACTTTCCAGGTGACGACACCCCGATCGTTGTGGGTTCAGCATTAAAAGCTCTGCAAGGAGACGAATCAGAAATAGGCGCGCCGTCTATTATCAAGCTGCTGCAAGTCATGGATGATTACTTCCCCATGCCAGAGCGTGCTATTGATCAAACCTTCTTAATGCCAATTGAGGATGTATTCTCCATCTCAGGCCGTGGTACAGTTGTCACAGGCAGAATTGAAAGAGGTATCGTCAAAGTTGGAGAAGAAGTTGAAATCGTGGGTATCACTGCCACACAAAAAACAATCTGTACCGGCGTAGAAATGTTCAGAAAACTCTTGGACGAAGGCCGAGCAGGTGATAACGTTGGTATCTTACTCCGTGGTACAAAACGAGAAGATGTAGAGCGAGGTCAAGTATTAGCGAAACCAGGTTCTATTAGCCCTCACACGAAATACGAAGCTGAGGTATACGTGCTCTCCAAAGAAGAGGGCGGCCGACATACGCCGTTCTTCAAAGGTTATCGACCCCAGTTTTACTTCAGAACCACTGACGTAACAGGCGAAGTACAATTGCCAGATGGCGTAGAAATGGTGATGCCAGGCGACAATATTCAAATGACGATCACGTTAATAGCACCTATCGCGATGGAAAAAGGCTTAAAATTTGCAATTCGAGAAGGTGGACGTACAGTGGGTGCGGGTGTAGTAGCAAGGGTGATTGAATAATCCCTTCAGGCGTTATCCCGTTGGCGATTTAACCACAGGATCCAGGTCATAAGCGTTTTTCAAAAATATTTTTAATGATTTAAAATATATTTTAAGCCTTGCGGAGTGGATAATTCCCAAATGTGAAGTTTATTTAATTAGGTCAGTAGCTCAATTGGTAGAGCAGCGGTCTCCAAAACCGCAGGTTGGGGGTTCGATGCCCTCCTGGCCTGCCATTGATGTACATGTATGGCCTGTTTGTAGTCTAGAGTCTTAGAAATTATGATGAATAAACGCGTGGAGGGAAAGTCAACCTCCAGTTTTGATTGGCTCAAATGGATATTCATTGTTGCTTTAATAGCCGCAGGTGTCTGGGCAAATTATCGCTATAGTCAAATTGATTGGGCGCTTAGGTTTGCTGGCTGGATTGTGTTGGCATGCTTTTTGCTGTTCGTTGCTTTACAAACAGCATCAGGGCGTTCCCTTTGGCGTTTTTCCAAAGATGCGCGCGCAGAGCTGCGTAAAGTTGTATGGCCGACCCGACCAGAAACGATTCAAACAACCATGATTGTTGTCCTGATGGTTGTCGTAATGTCCTTAATTTTATGGGGTTTAGACTCCTTACTATTATGGGTTGTTAGTATATTAAGCGCGCAATAGCAGCATTCAAAAAGTTGATAAAAACATGGCAGAATTTCAATCTAGCACGATCAAACAATGGTACGTAGTGCATACGCGTACGGGTGAAGAAAACGCATTTGTTTTACGTCTGCAGGATCGTATCCGTTCTCATCACATGGAAGACATATTCGGCGAGTTGGTAGTCCCAACCGAAGAAGTGGTTGAAATGCGTGCAGGACAAAAGCGTAAAACAGAGCGAAAATTTTTCCCCGGATACGTCTGGGTAGAAATGATCATGACCCCTGAACATTGGCATTTTATAAAAGGTATACCCGGTGTATTGGGATTTATTGGCGGCAAAAATCCGACACCTATTCCAGTAGAACAAGCTAATTCTATCTTAAGAAAAGTAGAAGAAGGGGTTAACAAACCACGTCCCAAAGTATTATTTGAGGCAGGAGAAGTGGTTAGAGTCACAGAAGGACCTTTTGTGGATTTCAACGGCGTTGTTGAAGATGTCAATTACGAAAAAAACCGTTTGCGTGTTTCGGTGCTTATTTTTGGCCGTGCGACACCGGTTGAGTTGGAATTTGGACAGGTTGAAAAAACCTAAATAAAGTCTCGTGGATTAACTGCGAGGTATCATCGAATTAAATCTTTAGAGCACCTACAAAAATGGCAAAAAAAATACAAGCTTACGTAAAATTACAAGTCAAAGCGGGTCAAGCAAATCCCAGCCCTCCTGTAGGGCCTGCTTTAGGTCAACAAGGTGTTAACATCATGGAATTTTGCAAAGCATTTAATGCAAAAACCCAGACTCTAGAGCCCGGCTTGCCCATTCCAGTTGTGATTACCGTCTATAACGACCGTAGTTTTACCTTCATTACCAAGACACCACCTGCATCCATTCTGCTGAAGAAGGCAGCTGGCATTCAAAGTGGTAGCGCAACACCGCACGCAACTAAAGTGGGTAAAGTCACTGTTGCCCAAATTGCTGAAATTGCAAAACTTAAACAACCCGATCTGACTGCTGCGAATTTAAAAGCAGCGATGCGTACAATCGCAGGTACTGCACGCAGCATGGGTATCGACGTAGAAGGAGACCTGAACGACAATGAATAAGCTATCCAAACGCCAAAAAATCATTAACAGTAAACTAACAATAGGTGCAGTTCATCCTGTTGAACATGCCATCACGCTATTAAAATCTTTACCCCCCTTAAAATTCACAGAAAGCGTAGACGTCAGTATTGCCTTAGGTATTGACCCGCGTATCTCTGAACAAACTGTCAGAGGCGCAACCTTGATGCCCCATGGCACAGGACGTTCTGTCAGAGTGGCTGTTTTCACGCAAGGCCAGAATGCAGATGCCGCCAAAACTGCGGGCGCTGACATCGTGGGTTATGAAGATTTAGCAGAACAAATCAAAGCAGGAAAAATAGATTTCGATTTGTTGATTGCAACACCTGATGCAATGCGATTGGTGGGTCAATTGGGCCAAGTATTAGGTCCTAAAGGTTTAATGCCTAATCCCAAGGTTGGTACAGTGACCGCAGATGTAGCAACAGCTGTTAAGAATGCAAAATCAGGCCAAGTCCAATACCGCAGCGAAAAGGGTGGTATTATCCATTGCACTATTGGCAAAATCAGCTTTGAAGCCTCGGCGCTCAAAGAGAATTTGAAAGCCTTACTGACTGATTTGAAAAAATTAAGACCTACCACAGCTAAAGGCGTTTTTTTAAAGAAAATCGCTCTTTCTACCACGATGGGCCCAGGGCTTGTGATCGATCAAACCTCATTAGACTAAAACCAGAATTTTTCCCCTTTTCCCCTGTTTTTTTGGGAAGAAGGAAGAAGAATTGGCGGTATCACTTGTTGGTCCCGTCCAAGACCGCAAGTACCGAAAGGTTTAATTCTTTTATGAGCTTGCGCAGACGGGTGTGCCTCACTTTTAAAAATACTTTGTGAGCGCACCTTATTTATGATGTTGTTTTAGAGGATTGTAATATGCCTATGAAATTAGAAGGTAAAAAAGCCGTTGTGGCTGAGGTGTCTGATGTCGCTAAAAATGCGAAATTTGCGATGGTAGCAAGTTATCGTGGTTTGAGTGTAAGTCAAATGACTCAGTTACGTGTCAAAGCCCGCGCGGGTGGTATTTATTTGCGTGTTGTGCGTAATACCTTGGCGCGTCTTGCTGTGCAAGAGACATCCTTTGTGTGCCTACAAGAAGTGCTAGTAGGCCCTATGGTGCTCATTTTTTCAACAGGCGAAGCAGGCGATGCTGCGCGTTTGATCCGCGATTTTGCGAAAGAAAACAGCTTGTTGGAAATAAAGGCGGTTTCTTTTGGCAATACCGTTTTAGCAGGTAGTGCGCTGGAATCTGTGGCTAAACTACCTACGCGAGATCAGGCTATCAGTATGCTCATGTCTGTTATGCAAGCGCCTGTCACGAAGTTTGTGCGTACTACTGCAGAAACGTATGCATCGCTGGTACGTGTGGTTGCAGCAGTGGCTGAACAGAAAAAAGCAGCTTAATTTTTCAATAAATATAATTAATTTTAGGAGAGTAAAAAATGTCTAACGTAACTCAAGATCAGATTTTAGAAGCTGTTTCCAACATGACTGTGATGGATATCGTTGAACTAGTCAAAAAAATGGAAGACAAATTTGGTGTTTCAGCGGCAGCAGCAGTTGCAGCCCCTGCAGCAGCTGTAGCAGCAGGTCCTGCAGCAGAAGAGCAAACTGAATTCAATGTCATCATGAAAAGCTTTGGCGCCAACAAAATTGAAGTCATTAAAGTTGTTCGTGCTATCACCGGCCTTGGCTTAAAAGAAGCCAAGGACATGGTTGAAGGCATACCCTCTACTGTGAAAGAAGGTGTGGCTAAAGCAGAAGCAGAAGATGTCAAAAAGAAACTGACTGAAGCTGGCGCTGAAGTAGAAATCAAATAACTACTTTTATTTTTCAAAAAAAGCAGGGTGACAAGTTTTTGTCACCTCTGCTTTTCTGTCTCTTTAAAATGACGTTTTTCTAGGGTCTGTTGACAATTCTACTATGCCTTGCATAAACCCTCGATTTTCTCTGCTCCGTTGCTCACATACAAAAACGTATGCTGCGCTACGGTGCTCTAAAATCAAGGGTTTCTGCGGCGGCCTAGCGAATTGTTAACAGACCCTAACAAATAATTCTCTTCAATTCTTTTCTCAGGCGAGGTACTTAAATGGCGGCATCGATCCATCCCACATCAATTTCCTCCAACACCGAGAGAAAGCGTATTCGTAAAAGTTTCGGAAAAAGCTTGTCAGCGATGGAGACGCCTTATTTGCTCGCGCTCCAGTTGGATTCCTATAAATCTTTTTTGCAAGTAGGCGTTACCCCTGAAAAAAGAGCAGACGTGGGTTTACACGCTGCATTCAAATCAGTTTTTCCAATCACCAGTTATTCAGGTCACGCAGCTTTAGACTATGTAGGCTACCTTCTCGGTGAGCCGGGTTTTGATGTGCGTGAATGTAAATCCCGCGGCTTAACTTTTGCAGCCCCCTTGCGCGTCAAATTACGTTTGGTTGTGTATGATAAAGAATCTGGCAAAAATAATGTTGTAAAAGATATTCGCGAACAAGAAGTTTATATGGGCGATATCCCTTTAATGACCGATACCGGCAGCTTTATTATCAATGGTATTGAGCGCGTTGTTGTCTCCCAGTTACATCGTTCCCCGGGTGTGTTTTTTGAGCACGACAAAGGTAAAACACACTCTTCAGGTAAATTACTTTATTCCTCTCGCGTCATTCCTTATCGTGGTTCATGGCTCGATTTTGAGTTTGATCCCAAAGACTGTTTGTTTGTTCGTATCGATCGTCGTCGCAAATTGCCCGTCACCGTATTGTTGCGTGCTTTAGGATATACCACCGAAGAAATTTTGAAGCATTTCTTTGAGATGAATACCTACCACATACACGGTGAAGAATTTACTCTTGATCTGGTGCCAGAACGTCTACGTGGTGAAATTGCAGCCGATGACATCAAGAATAAGGCAGGTAAAGTCGTTGTTGAAAAAGATCGACGTATTTCCATGCGCCATAT
>JBIIEG010000063.1:0-5882 GCA_044237955.1 Gammaproteobacteria bacterium | reverse complement strand
AACGATGCCGCCTTGCACGCCACGGTCAGGATTAGCTTTAAGGTGTTTTTTAACAATACCTACGTTTGAAACAACGAGTCGGCTATTGCTTAAACAAGCCTTTACTTCTCCGGTACGCCCTTTGTCTTTACCTGCAATCACAATTACTTGATCGCCTTTTTTAATCTTTGCTGCCATGTCAAACAATCTCTATATAAGTTATGACCAAATTCGCTATAAAACCTCAGGAGCCAGAGAAATAATTTTCATAAAATTTTCTCCTCGCAATTCACGCGTTACTGGTCCAAAGATACGTGTACCAATGGGCTGTAACTGAGCGTTCAACAAAACAACAGCATTATTGTCAAAGCGAATCAGAGAACCATCAGGTCGCCGAACGCCTTTTGCAGTGCGCACGACAACAGCGTTAAATACTTCGCCTTTCTTCGCTTTCGCTTTGGCAATAGATTCTTTCACTGTGACTTTTATAATGTCGCCAATACCTGCATAGCGACGCTTTGAACCACCCAAAACTTTAATGCACATCACTCGACGAGCACCGCTGTTGTCTGCAACATACAGGACAGATTGCATTTGTATCATATCAATACTTCTCCAAGTCCAAACAAGGCTATAGAACCCATTTTTATTACAGGGTTGTAGAGTCTAGCATGCTTTTTTAAAAAATAACGAGAAAAAACGAATCTCTTTGCGATGCTTTTTTTACTGAGCTTTTTCGACCACTTCAGCTAACACCCAACTTTTGTGACGAGAAAGAGGAGGGCCTTCTTTTATCAAAACACGATCACCCACTTTAGATATATTTTTCTCATCATGAGCAAGAAGTCTTACATTGCGGCGTACGAATTTCCCATAAACACGATGCTTCACTCTATTTTCAATAGAAACCAAAATGGTCTTAGACATTTTATCGCTGATAACCAAACCAATGAGTGTTCTTATGTTTTTCTTCACTGGTTTTTTTTCAGATGTGCTTTTTTCGATGGAATCACTCATAGTTCATTTGCCTTTTGGTGCATGATTGTTTTAATGCGAGCAATGAGTCTGCGCACATTTTTAAAAGCGCTTGATTTAACTTGCTGTGGATCGATACCTTTTTGCATACGCAGATTAAATTGTTCTCGCAAGGAAGCGTGCAATTCGACCTGCAATTCAAGTATGGTTTTTGTTTTTAATTCATTTTTTTTCATTACATCACCGTTCTTGCGATAAAAGAGGTACGCATGGGTAGTTTTGAGCCTGCCAAAGTAAATGCTTCGCGGGCAATTTCTTCTGCAACGCCTTCAATTTCAAAAAGCATGCGCCCAGGCTGGATTTGGCAAACCCAATATTCAACTGGGCCTTTACCTTTACCCTGCCGCACTTCTAAAGGTTTTTTAGTGATCGGCTTATCTGGAAAAGCGCGAATCCATATCTTTCCACCGCGCTTAATATAACGGGTAATTGTTCGTCTGGCAGCTTCAATTTGACGCGCAGTCAAACGTCCACGGCCAATTGCCTTCAAACCAAACTCACCGAAGCTTACTTTAGAACCGCGTATAGCAAGCCCTCTATTACGTCCTTTAAATTGCTTACGAAATTTTGTACGTTTTGGTTGTAACATGTTCTTAAAATCCTAAATATCAGACTGTATTCACAAGGGGGTGGATATATTATTCTTTAGCCTGTTCAGCTGATTCCCGCTGTTCCTGACTTGGCTTACGGAAAATTTCACCTTTAAATATCCAAACTTTAATACCGATAGCACCATAGGTAGTTTTAGCGGTTGCTCTGGCGTAATCAATATCCGCCCTGAAGGTATGCAAAGGTACACGACCTTCACGATACCACTCAGTACGCGCAATTTCAGCACCACCTAATCGACCACTCATGCTGACTTTGATACCTAAAGCTCCTTGGCGTATGGCAGTTTGCACTGCTCGCTTCATGGCACGCCTGAACATAACACGACGCTCAATCTGCTGAGCAATGCTTTGACCTACCAATGAGGCATCTAATTCAGGTTTGCGTACTTCTTCGATATTAATGTGTACCGGAATACCCATCATACGAGAAACATCTTGGCGCAGGTCATCTATATCGCCACCTTTTTTGCCTATAATAACACCAGGTCTGGCCGTATGTATGGTAATACGTGCATTTTTTGCTGGACGTTCAATTTGGATACGACTGATACCTGCTGCAGCGAGTTTTTTCTCCAAATAAACACGAACTTTCAAATCAGCGTTCAAGTAATCTGCGTATTGTCGTCCTGCATACCATGTGGATGTCCAATCCTTAACGATGCCTAAACGAATACCTACTGGATTAACTTTTTGTCCCATGATTTATTTCTCTTATGTTAGTCAGCTTCTGATACTTTCACAGTGATGTGACAAGTACGCTTTAAAATACGCGCTCCACGACCTCTTGCGCGTGCATGCATACGCTTAAAAACGGGTCCTTCATCTACATGGACCGTAGAGACTTTCAGTTCGTCAATATCGGCGCCACCATTATGCTCAGCATTTGCGATCGCCGAATCTAAGGTTTTTTTAACTATTTTTGCAGCTTTTTTAGTGCTGTATGTTAACACTTCAACCGCTTTTGAAACGGGAAGGTTTCGTATCTGATCGGCGACCAATCGTGCTTTCTGCGCTGAAATTCGCGCATATTTCAATACCGCCATTGTTTCTGCTGCCATTAGGATTCACCTTCTTTTTTAACTTTTTTATCCCCTGAATGGGCTCTGAACGTGCGAGTATGGGCAAACTCACCTAACTTATGTCCAACCATGTTTTCAGTGATGTATACAGGGACGTGCACTTTACCATTATGTACGGCTATTGTGATGCTGATCATTTCTGGAATAATCATGGAGCGTCTTGACCAGGTTTTAATCGGTCGCTTGCTGTTTTGTGCGATCGATACCTGCACTTTTTGCAACAAGTGATGGTCAACAAAGGGACCTTTTTTAATAGAACGTGACATATTTTTTATCTCTCGTTATTTGCTGCGACGATCACGCAGAATCATATTCGTAGTTCGTTTATTTTTACGCGTTTTGTATCCCTTGGTTGGCACACCCGTTGGACTAACAGGATGGCGACCACCAGAGGTACGCCCTTCACCACCACCATGTGGATGGTCTACAGGATTCATAGCGACACCACGCACAGTAGGTCGTATACCGCGCCAGCGAGAAGCACCCGCCTTACCCAAAGAACGCAGATTATGTTCGGAGTTAGAAACTTCACCAATACATGCCTTTGCCTGGCTTCAATTCAATACAATGAATCGTCGCACCAATAGGCACGCTCTCCAATGGCATACAGTTACCTGGTTTAATAGGAGAACCCACGCCTGACAAAACTTCAGAGCCTACCACAATACCTTTGGGCGCGATAATATAACGACGTTCGCCATCAGCATACAAAATAAGTGCCACATGGGCAGTACGATTTGGATCGTATTCTATCCGCTCTACCTTTCCAACAATTCCTTCTTTGTCGCGCTTGAAATCAACAATACGATAATGGTGTTTGTGTCCGCCACCACGACGACGAACAGTAATGCGCCCTTGGTTATTTCTAGCACTGGTACGCTTTTTAGAAACAGTCAAAGCCTTATGAGAGCCTCCTTTGTGGAGCTCAGGGTGTACCACTTTTATAAGTCCGCGACGACCTGGGGATGTTGGTTTTGCTTTAATTAACATTTCTTTTCGATCTCAAAATTTAGAGAAAATTTAACTACGCATTGCCTAAGTTAATACGTTCACCATCAGCCAATATAACATAGGCTTTTTTATAGGCTTTTTTGCGACCTTCCACACGACCTGTACGCTTTATTTTGCTTTTAGGGTTTAGTATGTTGACACTATCAACCTTTACTTTAAATAACAATTCAATAGCGCGCTTTACTTCAATTTTGTTTGCATCAGCAATGACTGAAAAAACATACTGTCCAAATTGCCCGACAAACGTGCTTTTTTCCGAAACACGAGGCGCTAGAATAATTTTCATCAAACGCTCTTCATTTACAATTGTACTCATTGTAGTTTTTCCTCAATGTGTTTCAGTGCGTTCACCGTTACTAGAACCTGCTCAAAGGCAATCAATATGGCTGGATTGACGGCTTCAGGTGGACACAACTGTACTTTGTAAAGATTGCGTGCCGCAAGCAACAAGTTGCGATCAATATTGTCATGTATAATCAAAACCCGCTCTACCTTGAGGAGCGCCAACTTTTGTAATAAGCCGCGCGTCTTTGGCTCGGTGAGCGTAAAATCATCCAAGACGATCAAACGATTTTGCCTTACTAATTCAGACCAAATCGAACGCATAGCGCCTTCATACATTTTACGGTTTACTTTTTGCTTAAAATCACGAGGGACTGCAGCAAAACTCTTGCCCCCTTTTCGCCACAATGGGCTACGTATCGTTCCAGCACGCGCACGGCCTGTACCTTTTTGACGCCAGGGCTTTATACCGCCCCCACTAACTTCGGCACGTGTCTTTTGCGCTTTAGTACCAGCACGCCCACCTGCCATATACGCAGTCAAAACCTGGTGAATTAAAGATTCATTATAAGACTGACCAAAAACTACTTCTGATACTTTGATATTTTTTTCATCGGCTTGGCCTGATGAAAGTTCAGCAACACGGAGTTCCATACTATTTCCCCCTCTTGACGGATGGCAATATGACCACATAGCCATTGGTCGCACCGGGAACAGCTCCTTTTACAAATATAAAACCCTGCTCTACATCAATACGAACAACTTCTTGATTTTGGGCTGTACGTTGTACATTACCCAATTGCCCTGCCATTTTTTTACCTGGAAAAACACGACCTGGGCTTTGATTATTTCCTGTTGAACCTGCCGCACGGTGTGATAAAGAGTTGCCGTGAGTTGCGTCCTGAGAGTGAAAATGATGCCGTTTAATCGTACCAGCAAATCCTTTACCTTTAGTAACGCCACGCACATCAACTTTTTGGCCTACTGTAAATATATCTACCTTGAGTTCACTGCCTACCGAAAAAGTGCTGCTTTCTTTTTCTGGCAAGATAAACTCCCATAGGCCTAATCCTGACTCAACGCCCGCTTTAGCATAGTGGCCTGCCATAGGCTTTGTCACTAATGAAGATCTACGCTTACCCATTGTGACTTGCAATGCGTCATAACCGTCATTTTCGGCAGTCTTTATCTGGGTAATGCTATTTTTTTCAACTTTTATAATGGTCACAGGCACAGAGACACCCGCATCTGTAAAGATGCGTGTCATTCCGCATTTGAGACCAACCAAACCTATAGACATCTTGCTAACTCCAAATATTAAGCCATAGCCCAAAAATCCTTCCACCCAATTTTTGCGCGAGAAGTTGCCCGCGAGGGCCGATGAGGGTATTTAAATCACCGCTTATTACAATAAAGAGACCTATCTCTTATTTGTCATCCGTACCTACACTAATCTGAACATCAACACCTGCCGCCAAATCCAATTTCATGAGTGCATCAATTGTTTTGTCTGTAGGCTGCATAATATCCAGCAAACGCTTGTGTGTTCTCAACTCGTACTGATCTTGCGCATCTTTGTCTCCATTTGGTGAAACAGGAACAGAGTAACGCTCAATACGTGTTGGCAAAGGGATCGGACCACGTACTTGCGCACCGGTTCTCTTTGCAGTATTCACGATATCTCTCACTGCGAAGTCGACCAGATTATGGTCGAAACCTCGCAAGCGGATACGTATGACTTGATTTTTTTTAGATGCTTTAGCTACTGCGACCATTATTCAATCACCCTTGCTACTACACCCGCACCCACTGTACGTCCACCTTCTCGAATTGCAAATTTTAAGCCTTTTTCCATCGCGATAGGTGCTATTAACGTGATCGTCAT
>JBIIEG010000062.1:0-6080 GCA_044237955.1 Gammaproteobacteria bacterium | reverse complement strand
TAGCAAAGGGCTACTGCCAGATATGGAAAATAATTTTGATGAGAATGAATGGACGTGGTAACGCCTAAGCAGTTTGATGATAGTACTGATAGAACCAAAAACATGAATCCACTCGAAGATCAGTTATTCCAGCTCGCGCTCACAGAAGATCTAGGCTCTCCGCCACACGATGTCACCACGGATTTATTGTTCCCCAACAACCAAACAATCGCGCAAGCAAACATCATTTCTAAACACGCAGAAATCATCACTGTTTGCGGCATCAATCTTATTGCTCCCTTATTTTCCAAGCTATCAGCAGACTGCAAAATCCAAACTAACTACCAAGATGGTGATCGTTTAGCGCCTGGCGAAACACTGCTGACGATTGAAGCGACAGCACCAAGCATTCTCAAAATAGAAAGAACACTGCTAAATTTTTTACGTCATTTATCTGCTATTGCAACACTCACCGCCAAATACGTAGAACGCGTTAAAAATACGCAGCTGAAAATTCTCGACACACGCAAAACAACACCCGGATTTCGTTCTTTAGAAAAACACGCAGTACATTGTGGCGGAGGTGTGAATCATCGCTTTGGTTTATACGATGCAATCATGATTAAAGACACACACGTTGATATATTAGGTGGCATGCAACAAGCGCTTAATAAGTTGCTGACAGTAGATATAAAAAATCTACCCGTGATTGTAGAAGTACGAACACCTGAAGAATTAGATCAGGTACTCACAACAGCAGCACACAAAGTCACGCGCGTTTTATTAGACAATATGTCACTTGAAATAATGCAGCAGTGCGTTGCTAAATGTGAAGGTATCGTGGACACGGAAGCCTCTGGAAATATAAGGCTAGATACTGTTTTAGCCATTGCGCAAACAGGGGTACATTATGCCTCAGTAGGTGAATTAACGTATAATGCGGGGCAGGTAGATCTCTCAATGACAACCTCTCACAAACCTTAACACCTTCTGTTGTGCATGGTTTAAAGAGTCTGTTTTTAGTTGTGATCAGGGATAGGATAGCAAGAGTATCTCTGCACTAGAGCAATTTCTTGTTTGGTATTTGGTTTTTGGATCGAGCGAGTTATGTCCATGGATGGTTTAAATAGAGGGACATGGATGTCCCATCGAGAGAGAGACAGAAACCAAATACCAAACAAGAAATTGCTCTAGTGCAGGGCAAGAGCACATGGATGTGTGACACTGAAAACAGACCCTTTAAACTATTCACAACAGAAACATCCACACAAAAATGCACACACTCTCCCAACACGGTTCCCGCGAATCATTTGATGTATTGATCATCGGCAGTGGCATGGCAGGATTAAGTTTTTGCCTGGAATTACTGCGTTTGCGCCCCAAAACCCGTATCGCACTCATCAGCAAAGTACAACTGTCAGAATCAAACAGCTACTACGCACAAGGCGGTATTGCAGCCGTCACAAGCAGCGATGACTCTTTAAAACAGCATGCTAACGATACTTTTCTATCAGGCGATGGATTAAGCAATCCTGATGCGGTTAAAACAATTTTGTCAGAAGCGCCACATGTCATTCAAAACCTGCGCGACTGTGGCGTTGCTTTTGACGAAGATTTAACCCGAGAAGGAGGCCACTCTCACCGACGTATTTTTCATTGCGGTGATCGAACCGGTCGTGTGGTGATGGATGCGCTGTTAGCAAAAATACACGCAAACCCTGCTATTACCGTATTCGAATCACACATGGCCGTTAATTTATTGGTACAGGATAAAGCGCATCAGCCCGGTTACCATGGAGAAGTGATCGGTGCCTATGTGCTCGATACGAAAACAGATTTAATCCATACCTTTTTGGCGAATGCCGTTGTGTTAGCCACAGGTGGTGCGGGAAAAATTTATCGCTATACCACCAATCCTGATGTCGCAACGGGAGATGGATTAGCAATGGCGTATCGAGCCGGTGCGCGTGTCGGCAATTTAGAATTTTATCAATTCCATCCCACACTGCTTTATCATCCCGAATGTCGCAATTTTTTGATTTCAGAAGCCGTGCGCGGAGAAGGAGGTTACCTGCGATTACCCGGTACAGGCGAGCGTTTTATGCAGCGCTATGCACCAGACAGCATGGAGTTAGCGACACGTGATGTGGTCGCGCGCGCGATATTCAATGAGATTGAACGCGGTGATTATAATTACGTACATTTAGATATTACCCATCGCCCCAAAGCTTTTTTACAACAGCATTTTCCCGCTATTTACAGCACTTTATTGCAACTTGGCATTGATATGAGTCGTGACAAAATTCCGGTTGTGCCGGCCGCACATTATCAATGCGGCGGCATTTTAACCGATACCAGCGGACATACCGATAAAGAGCGGTTATATGCAATCGGCGAAGTCACTTTCACGGGGTTACATGGCGCAAATCGCTTAGCCAGTAATTCACTCGTTGAAGCAGGTGTGATGGCCATTCATGCCGCACGTGATTGCTGCAAGTGGTTAGAGCAACCTGTCTCACAACAGCCGCAATTATTAGATTGGGATTCTAAAGGTGTGACTGACCTGCGTCGTGCCGGACAAATCAATGCACATTGGCGCAGCTTGCGTGGCGAGATGACTTCTTATGCAGGGATTGTACGCACAGAAGCAGGGTTGAAAGATTTGCGACAATTGATTTTAACGCGCAGCCAGATGATTGAAGAGTATTATTGGCATCATGCTGTCACGCGTGATTTATTGGAGCTGCGTAATATTATTTTAGTGGCAGAACTGATTGTGCGTTCGGCCTTAAAACGCCGAGAAAGCAGAGGCGGACATTATCGCGAAGACTATCCTGAAAAAGCGAGCCAGCAGTTAGAAAGCGTTTTACAGGTGGATGACTTTAGAGAGTATTTGTAGGCTCCCGCCAGCTCATCATCCTCCCCCTCGTTAGCCGTCATCCCGTGGACGATTTAACCACGGCATCCAGGCCATAAGCGTTTTTCAAAATATATTTTTAACCATTGACAACCTCATGCCAAAAAACCTACATACCCCCACACCCACGCAACTCCATCTCCCGCCCGACATGGTGATCTGCCAAAGCGATTATCCACTCGATTGGTATCAGGCAGAATTTGTCCCCTATGCAGAAGAATATCTCGCGCTGCCTGATCGCAAATTCAGCACCATCGTTAATTGGATGCGCCCCTACATGGATCGCGCACAACAACATTTTGGCGACAAATTATTACTGCTCGCGCATTACTACATGGGTGGAGAAATCGTCAAACTCATCGAGCAATTTGGCGGGTATGTCGGTGATTCCTATCAACTTTCCATCATTGCATCTAAGCGTCCTGAAAAATCACTCATCGTAGAATCTGCTGTGCATTTTATGGCCGAAGCCGTGGGTTTATTAGCAGAGCCGCATCAACACGTTTATATCACCAATCCTAAAGCCGGTTGTACCATGGAAATGTTTGCCAAAGATTTTATGGTTGAGCCTGCATTTGCAGCCTTAAATGAACGTTATGGGGCTGAGAATATTTTACCAGTGTGCTACATGAATACCTCAGGACGCGTGAAAGGGATGACAGGTGCACAAGGCGGTGCAGTTTGTACCAGCAGTAATGTGAAAAAGATTTTTACCTGGGCGTTGGCCCAAAACAAAAAAATTCTTTTTATTCCCGATCAACACATGGGAGAAAATGTGGCAGGATGGGTCGGTATTTCGCCTGATAAGATTGCCTATTGGCCAGGCGGCACAGCAGGCGCGCAATATTGTTTAGCCGATCAAGATGAAAAAACGCTGCGACAATTTGATGAAGCGCAACTGATTTTATTTTCTAGTCAATGCAGTGTGCATGCTTATTATCAGCCGGAAATGGTGCATTATTGGCAGAAACTTGGGTTTCACGTGGCAGTGCATCCTGAGTGTAGAAAAGTCGTCGTAGATGAAGCCGATTCAGCAGGCTCCACCGCTTTTTTATGGGATCAAGTGATGAGCGATCGCGCAGGCACTCAGAAATACGCGCTGGGTACTGAAAATCACATGGTGCAGAATTTAAAACAAGCCGCGAAAGCATTGGGAATTACAGTGGTCAATGTAGGCGATGCGCCGCTGGCAGGTTTACCTGGCATCGGTTGTGGATGTGCGACGATGTCTCGCAATGATCCGCCGCATTTGGTTGCGCTGTTAGATTTGATGCGATTGGGAAAAACGCCTGCGTATAACGAAGTAAAACCAGGGGATGTGGTCAATGAATTTACCGGTGTGCGGCAGCGATTAGATGAAAAAGAGAGGGAATTATTGATTAGGCATGCCAGGTTGGCGTTGGAGAATATGATTAGGATTACGGAAAGTTGATGCGTGTGTAGTCTTTCTAGCCCGCTATCTCCTCACTCGTTATTGCGAGTAGGCCACCCACCTAAAAGATGGTGGGAAATATGAGAAAAGACCACCAATAAAAATAGAGGAGTTATGTATGCCAGTTCCTATTACTGCAAAAAGCGAGCTAAATAAAACACTCTCAGCCATCCTAACACTGGAGCCCATTAAGCCAGTCAGTTTTCGGAGAACTAATTCTAAAGAGACCTTGCTTATTCTAGAAGGGTAAACCGCAACCACCAAACGATCAGCAGATCCCATCATTACAGCTATTGGTACAAAACATTTAGCATCCTGCATATTTGTCAGTATAACCAATGGCGAAGAATATTTTTCAGCGCATATAAACGGAGCGCGAAACATTAATTTTACTGATGCGCTCGAGTCATTTCACAGCAAAGAAAATCTAACCGTGATTTTGGTTGGGGGGCATTCAAAATCACTAGAAATATCTAAAAAACATCTAGAATTTATCGTATCACAACTGATAAAAGCGGCAGAAATTCTCAAAATAACATTTACAGTAACCGCACAAAAAATTTTGCATCATAATGATGCTACAGATGAAGATATAAATATTTGCATATACAATAAAATATTTGAAAAAGCGGACATTTTGCACCGCTATATTTACGGCCAACCACTTAATGCAGATCTTCTTGATGTTTCTTTGTCTGATCTTAAGAAAACATCAGCGTTCGAAAGTTCTGCAGATAGCCAAATATTTTTGCAGCTGCTTTGGAAAGCATCAGCTGTGATGGGAGATCCAGATTTCGTCAATACACTTTATAGATTGCGTGGCCTTTTTGAAAATAAAAATCTTTTTATTGCCTTATTGGGACAACAGTTTTGTGATTATGCAAGAGTAGTTTATGAAAAAGCCCTAAAGAGTTATGGTCTACTATCAGATGCAAGCCAAACCTGCTTTGCCATCAATATAACAAATGGCGAACTTTTTTCTATACCACAACATACATTTATACCGAATGAGTTTTATAGAAAGCTAAATACCTTGTCATGTAACTACGTTTCTTGTCACGAAGAGGGCAGGGATAAATGTAATAAACTGCCAGAAGAAATAAGAAAAAGCATTGTAGCTTCCTTTCCTCCAAGCGAAGAGTTACCTAAAACAATTTCCCTTGCTCAGATAGAAAGATATATAAATAAATATGGCAATGCTTTGAATTGGGCTCTAAGCAAATATCTTCTTGCTAGAGATATTTTAAACTTAATGCAAGACGATGCTGCCTTACTTTATCAAAACAACCAACCCGCCGCTGCCCACGAGGTCGCAGAAAGCAAAAAAAGCATGGTTGGAATGCCATGCATGTTTTTTAAAATTCCTAACAAGCCGTCTAGTGAACAAGCAATGGAAAAATTCAAAAAACGTTATAAACAGTTTGAAGAATTGGTTGTTTTCAGGGAACAAAATAACTTTGTGCTTCAAGTGCCGACGCAAATGGTGCGTGGTCTAATTCAATCTATGTTTTCGTATGGCGGCAATTTAGAAATGTCCTCTTTTGACCTCAAGTTAAGTAGTCTGAAAAGATGATTTAACTTGAGGTAAAAAGGTAACTCCCCAGGTGCTTTAAAAAAATTTCGATGTATGAGATAAGTTTCGCATCGATAAACGAGATGCACTAATTGATCAATTGCTTGTGGAAAACAAGCATTTACAAGCACGGATTGCCGAGCTTGAAAAGCGCTTGGGACTAAATAGCAAGAATAGCG
>JBIIEG010000061.1:0-6096 GCA_044237955.1 Gammaproteobacteria bacterium | reverse complement strand
TTCAATGCCCGCTTCTTGGAGGTCGTTATAAATTTTTTCAGCGGTATCACGCACAGCGGCATTGTCATAATTGATAGGAACCAGTGCTACCTGAAAAGGCGCCATGGGAGACGGCCAGACAATACCCTGCGCATCATTATTTTGTTCGATAGCCGCAGCAACGATTCGTGATACACCGATGCCATAACAACCCATGCGTAATGTCACTGTCTCGCCTGTTTCATTTAATACGGTAGCGCCCATGGCAACACTGTATTTATCGCCTAATTGAAAAATATGTCCTACCTCAATACCGCGCGCAAATTGTAAATGACCTTTGCCATCAGGACTTGGGTCGCCAGGCATGACATGACGCAGATCAGCGATTTCTGGTAGCGGTAAATCGCGCTGCCAATTCACATTTTTAAGATGCTGATGATCTTTGTTAGCACCGCAGACAAAGTCAGATAGGACGGCTGCTTCTCGATCGACAACGATGGGTATAGATAATCCCACTGGCCCTATGGCGCCTACACCACAGTCTAAAATTTTCTTTATCTCCATTTCTTCTGCGAGTGTGAATGGAGAAGCAACGAGCGGATGTTTTTCAGCCTTAATAGGGTTGAGTGTGTGGTCGCCACGTAATACCAATGCGACCAATGGATCTTTTTTACCTTTTACCAAAAGTGTTTTAACTGTTTTTCTAATGTCTATTTTTAAAGACGTTATAACTTCTTCGATGGTGCGTACATCAGGCGTATCTATTTTTTCAAGTGGCGCTGTCGGTTCTGCACGTTGATGGTGTGGTGCCAAACTCTCTGCTTTTTCAATATTAGCCGCATAAGTGCCTTGATCGCTGAATACGATTAAATCTTCGCCTGATTGTGCGAGGACTTGAAATTCATGTGAGTAGCTTCCACCGATATCACCTGTATCTGCAAACACCGCACGAAACTTTAAACCTAAGCGTGTGAAGATGCGGGAATAAGTTTGGTACATGACTTCGTAGGTTTCACTCAGCGAATCATTGGTTAAGTGAAATGAATAGGCATCTTTCATCAGAAATTCACGTGCGCGCATGATGCCAAAGCGAGGGCGCAATTCATCACGAAATTTATTTTGTATTTGATAAAAATTACGAGGCAGTTGTTTGTAGCTTTGTATTTCATTTCGGATTAAATCGGTAATCACTTCTTCATGTGTAGGACCAAAACAATAATCACGTTGATGACGATCTTTGATGCGTAACATCAAATCACCATAGGCATCCCATCGTTTGGATTCTTGCCAGAGTTCGGCGGGTTGGATAGCGGGCATCAACACTTCTAATGCACCACTGCGATTCATCTCTTCGCGGACAATCCCTTCTACTTTACGCAATACACGTAAACCCATGGGTAACCAGGTATAAATGCCGGATGTGACTTTGCGAATCATCCCGGCACGCAGCATCAATTGATGACTGATGACTTCAGCGTCAGCAGGGGTTTCTTTTAAGGTAGCTAATAAATATTGAGATGTGTGCATAGGTAGGTATATTGGTATCAGCAATTCCCGCCGCCCTGTTTCCCCAGTACTGGCGCGGGGTTCTAAAAAATTGTTTCGTACATTCTTACCCATTAACTGGACGAACAGGGGCAATGGGGGGTTGTCAGGAGTGGAGAGACGCAGTTCTTCCCCCTGACCACGAGTGCGAATTTATTTCGCACGACGCGTTCAAACAAGGAAGCAAGGCCCGATGTGTTTTTCAGCGGGAATTGCTGTATTTGTATAATGAGTTATCTGAGGGTATATAATCCAGCAACCAACTTCAAGAGAAAAAAGCCAATGCTTTCTGAATATCTACTTTTTGCAGCACAAACATTCACTTGGATCATTGCTATTTTGATTTTATTCGCAGGGATTATGGCCATCGCGAGCCGTGGAAAATCTGGTGAAAAAGATAAAATAGAAGTCAAAAAGCTCAATGAAACCTATGAGCGCATGCAGGACACTATGCGTGCAGAAGTGCTGGATAAATCCGCACTTAAAAAGTTATTAAAAGCTGAAAAAAAAGCTAAAAAAAATAATCAAAAAACAGATGAAGAGGCGCCCGCACGCAAACGACTGTTTGTGCTGAATTTTGTGGGCGATGTTCGTGCGTCGGCGGTTACAGCCCTGCGTGAAGAAATAACAGCGATATTAACCATCGCAACCCCTCAAGATGAAGTCGTCTTGCGATTAGAAAGTCCGGGCGGCATGGTGCATGCTTATGGTTTAGCAGCCTCTCAATTGCAACGCATTCGCGCCAAAGACATTTCATTGATTGTGATCGTCGACAAAGTGGCTGCCAGCGGCGGTTATATGATGGCGGCAGTCGCGCATAAAATTTTAGCAGCGCCTTTTGCAGTGGTGGGTTCCATCGGCGTGATTGCACAAATACCTAATTTTCATAATATTTTGAAAAAAAATAATATTGAGTTTGAACAAATCACAGCGGGACAATATAAACGTACCTTAACGTTATTTGGTAAAAATACATCAGAAGGTCGAGAAAAATTTCAAGAAGAAGTGGATGAAACACATCTTTTATTCAAATCATTTGTATCGAAAAACAGACCTCAACTGAATATTGAAAAAGTAGCAACTGGCGAACATTGGTATGGTACGCAAGCAATCGCATTTAATTTGATCGATGGCATCATGACCAGTGATGATTATTTACTTTCTGCCAGTAGCGAAGCAGATATTTATGAAGTGTGTTACAGCACTAAAAAAACATTCATGAGCAAATTAACCAACAGCGCACAAAAAGGTTATGAGCAGTTGTTGGATACATTGACGCATCGATAAGTCTGACATGAACAACGTAAACCCGCAGATTTGTAGGTTGGCTGAATGGTTTGTATGAAGCCCAACAAGAAGCTCGGTATACATATGTTGGGCTTCGAAAAACAGTCAGCCCAACCTACAGCCTCAAAGATGATAGATATGAACCACAACGTAAACCCGCAAGAAATAGAACAATTTGATGCCGCATCACAAGATTGGTGGGCGCCTGAAGGCGCTTTTAAATCGCTCCATCAAATCAATCCATTGCGCCTTAGTTTTATAACCCAACAAGTAGATCTGCAAAATCAGCGCGTCATCGATGTAGGTTGCGGCGGCGGTATATTGACAGAAAGCATGGCGTTATGTGGTGCGAAAGCCACAGGTATCGATATGTCTGGGTTAGCCATTGAAGTTGCCCAGCAGCATGCGGATGAAAAAAAAATATCTGTGGCATATCAAAAAACCACAGTAGAAGAAATGGCTGAAAAACATGCAGCAGAATTTGATGTGGTAACTTGTATGGAATTACTAGAACACGTGCCAGATCCTGTCTCTGTGATTCAAGCATGCGCAACATTGGTTAAACCGCAAGGACATCTATTTTTTTCCACACTAAATCGCAATGCTAAATCTTATCTATTTGCAATATTAGCTGCTGAATATGTATTGAAATTACTGCCACGTGGTTTGCATCATTACGATCAATTCATCAAACCTTCTGAGTTAGCGGCTTGGGCGCGTAGTGCAGGTTTGGATGTGTCTCAGATGTCAGGGATTGGCTATAACCCACTGACAAAGGTTTATCGATTGACGCAAAATACAGCGGTAAATTATTTGATGTATTGTAAAAAAGTACATACCCCTTCAACGTGAAGATACAAAAACAGCACCTTCACGTTGAATGGGTATAGATTCGCACCCCACGAACAAACGGATTAAAGGATCAACAAAATGCTAAAAAAAATCGAACTTAAAATTCTCGACCCACGTGTAGGAAAAGATTTCCCACTGCCTGCTTATGCAACTGTGGGTTCTGCAGGTTTAGATCTGCGTGCCTGTATCGATCAACCTTTCACGCTAGCGCCCGGTGAAACACAACTGATTCCCACGGGACTGGCCATTCATATTGCCGATCCACACATGGCAGCAGTTATTCTACCGCGTTCAGGATTAGGGCATAAACATGGCATTGTATTGGGTAATTTAACAGGCTTGATTGATTCGGACTATCAAGGACCCCTGCAAGTTTCGTGCTGGAATCGCAGTCAAATACCGTATGTGATTCAACCCGGCGAGCGTATTGCACAGTTGGTGATTATTCCTGTATTGCGAGCGGAATTTGAAGTAGTAGCAGAATTTCCAACTTCCTCGCGTGGTGAAGGAGGGTTTGGACATTCGGGGCAGATTTAAGAAATTCCATGCGGCTGTATCCATCCCATATAAGCGCCTAAAATTAATAATAGAAACAAGCTCACTGACAAAATAATACGCCAAGTGAGTGCGCGAGCCATCCCATTAGACTTTTTTTTTCGTGATAGCATGTAGAATAGCGCGCTGCCTAAGCAGTAAAAAATAATCAGCAAAAAAGCATAGATAATCATTTTTTCAAACATGTGAATTTCCTCAGGTGACTTAATCGATGGGATTGTACGTTAAAAACTACCGTTTCGCCCCCAAGTGGTATTTTGCTGTTGCTACGCTATTTTTCTGCGCACTGTTTATTCACTTAGGGTTTTGGCAATTAAACCGTGCCGCAATTAAAGAACATTTACAGCATATTTTTAACGAGCACTTGCACGCAATCCCGATGTCGCTGGCAGAACTTCCAAAAGACACCGATTTAAGCTATTACCCGGTAACAGTCACAGGTCATTATGACAACTCACATAGTGTATTGTTGGATAACAAAGTCCATGCGCATCGTGTGGGTTATGAGGTATTGACCCCTTTTATTGCGGAGCCTGATCAACAGGCTGTTTTGATCAATAGAGGCTGGATCCCAGCAAACAGCGATCGCCATATTCTGCCGACAATTCCCCCTATCACAGGCAAACAAACGCTGATTGGCAATATTTATATCGCCCCTGGCAAATCTTTTGTCCTGGGTAATGTGCTTGAGTCTAAAGAAATTTGGCCATTGCGTATGGAGGCTTTGGATATTCCCGCGGTGCAGGCTAAACTACGTCGGCCTCTTTATCCGTTTATAGTATTGCTTTCTGCCAATGAAAAAGAAGGTTTTTTGCGAGATTGGCAACCTGTTGCAATGTCGGCCGATAAACATAGAGGGTATGCAGTGCAGTGGTTTTCGTTTGCCGGCGTGTTGATGATTATTTTTTTCGCATTAAGTTTTCGTAAGAAAAGGTTTAATTTATGACTGTCACTTCTAACAACCAATCTCCCCAAAAAGTACGTCGCGTATTTTTTTCTTTATTGCTTCTGTTTATGGTGCCTCTGTTATTGGCTTCATGGATGGCGCTTAAGCACAAGTCCTTGCCGCATCATACGACGAATAAGGGCCAGCTGTTGCAGCCGCCTTTGGATATTACGCAGTTAAAATTAGCAAAAGAGCAAAAAATAGAACTGGGTCGTTGGTTATTGTTATATGTGAATCCTACGACCGCTTGCGATAAACAGTGTGAGAAAGCACTCTACAATATACGACAGATTCGTACAGCAACGGGTAAAGATATCAACAGAGTCCAGCGAGTAATACTGACTTTTTCTGATGCGCCGACAGACACCCCGTTAGAAAAAATGCTGTATACCGAATTTAGTGGCACCCTTCATGTTATTGCTTCTAAACAACTATTTACCGAGTTTGTACAAAACAGTGTCTCACAGAAAACCGTTTTACAAACAGGCGGCATTTATGTCGTTGATCCTTTGGGTAATATCATGATGTTTTATTCATTAGAATCCGATCCCATGGGTATTTTTAAAGATATGACTAAATTATTGAAGCTTTCTAATATTGGATGATTGTTATGAGCAAGCCTATTCACGAATCGCCACCCATTAGCCGTCATCCCGTGGATGTTTTGACCACGGGATCCAGGTAATAAGCGTTTTTCCAAAGAGATACCTATATGAACAAAACCTATTCACGAATCGCCACCCATTAGCCGTCATCCCGTGGATGTTTTGACCACGGGATCCAGGTAATAAGCGTTTTTCCAAAGAGATGCCTATATGAACAAAATCTATTCACGAATCGCCACCCATTAGCCGTCATCCCGTGGATGTTTTGACCACGGGATCCAGGTAATAAGCGTTTTTCCAAAGAGATGCCTATATGAACAAAATCTA
>JBIIEG010000179.1:0-2704 GCA_044237955.1 Gammaproteobacteria bacterium | reverse complement strand
AATCCTGTACCACCTGCTTTTAAAGAGAGGACAAAAAAAGGTGGGCCCTGTTCATCTTGAAATTGTGCTACGCGTTTTGATCGTTCTTTGACTGATGTTTGGCCATCTAAAGAAAGTCCTGTTTGCCCAAAAAGCTGCGTTAATAATTCCATTAACGCAGGCATGATTTCTCGAAATTGCGTAAACACTAATACCTTTTCTTGTTTCTCTTTGATCACCTCACAGAGTTCTTTGAGTCTTAAAAATTTTCCGCTTAATGCATGTTCATACTGACCATGACCTAACCACTGATTAGGATGATTGCAAATTTGTTTGAAGCGCAAAATATAAGACATCACCAAACCACGACGATTAATATCATCATCCTGACTCTCAAGCTTCACAGCCAGTTCATTCACGGCTTGTTGATATAAACCTATTTGCTGTTTGCTCAATTTACAATAAGTCTGCATTTCTGTTTTATCAGGCAAGTCATTGATGATGCGCTTATCACTTTTCAAACGCCTTAAAATATAGGGATTAACGAGCTTACGAACAGCTGCATAAAATCGTCCTTTGTCTTTATGGTCAGTCTGATTTGATTTCTGTTTACCATAATCTGCAAAAACTTTGGCAGACCCTAAAAGACCAGGCGCTACAAAATCAAACAATGACCATAAGTCTAACAATCTATTTTCAATCGGCGTGCCTGTTAAAACAAAACGTATCTGACTGGTGAGCAGCTTAATGGCACGTGTCTGTTTAGCAGCAGGATTTTTAATAGCTTGTGCTTCATCTAATATCACCATATCCCACTTGGTTTCACTCAACCAAGGTAAACGATTGAGCGTACCATAGGTTGTGATAATCAGATCAACGACTGATAAGTCAGGCTTTTTTTCTGCTTGTTTGGCTGAGCTGTGCGCAATCCAAAATGTTAAATCAGGCGCAAATCGATTGATTTCTGTCTGCCAATTACCTAACAAAGAAGCTGGCAAAATTAAGAGATGCGGTTGATGCGTTGTTTGATTTTTTTTAACCAGCTGCAGCAAAGCAATAACCTGAATGGTTTTTCCCAAACCCATATCATCGGCTAAACACCCACCCAAACGCATATTGTAAAGCCACCACAACCATGCAACACCGCGTGTCTGATAGGGACGCAATGTGGCATGTAATGATTTTTTTAGGATGGCTTGGATATTACTTTCATGCTGTGTATCTGTATCTCTAAGACGAGATAGCGTTGATTTGAGCCAATCTCCTTCTATCACAGTTGACCAGGCAGCAATCTCTTCTGGCAAAGCATCTTCTGATTGTTGTTGTGATACACCGGACAATAAACGTAATCCTTCTGCAAAAGATAAGCCTTCTTTTTTGACTTGGCGTTCAATATTTTTCCAATGTGATAACACTTGATTGAGCTGCTCGTTATCTACCTGTACCCACTGACCTTTAATTTGCACTAATTGCTCTGTGCTGTTTAACAATTTTTTAAATTCTGCTGCTGTTAATTTTTCACCGGTTGGCAGGGAAAAATCTATATCAAAATCTAACAACGCATTGAGGCCTACGTGACTGTTTTTTTCTTCTCCGATTTTTATACTGATTTTTGGTCTGGCAGGTTTTTGAGGATTCCACCAATTAGGTACACGAATCATCACGCCTGCTGATTCAAAATGTGGAATATCTTTAAGAAATTGATGCGCTTCTTTTGCAGTCCATGCCAATGGTTTAAAAATTTTCCCTGCCTCTAGCATCGTTTTTAAAAAAATACTTTTTTCAGCAGCACGATGTACGGGCAGCAGCAAAGAAAGCAATAATGATTTTTTATTCTTATCTGCATATTCTTCTAGCGCTTTACCTAAAGGCAAATGCTGCAGATTGGATTGACGAGAGAGACCGGTTGTATAGGTGGCAAGAAAAGCAAATGGATAGTCTGCATGACGCTTGTTTTCAGCCAAGTGAAAACAAACTCTGCCGATGGTGTTCCAGGCTGTGTGAAATGTGGATAGATACTCGTTTAGGTTTACCTCGCATGCACAGAGCTCATCGGTAAGCGCTATGAGCAACCCTTTCCAAAGTGATTCTGCTATTTCCTGATTGAGATAATCTATGCCGCGTATGAAAGGCGCTTGCTCGATAAGCGCCTTTATTTTATCTGTAGGAAATTCAACGTGATGGATAACAGACTGCTCGTTAAAATCAGCCTGTTTGCAAATTTCTGTGATAAAAATTTCAGAGAATTGCTTCCAAAACAAAAAACTTGAAGGGAGTGGTTCGTCAAACTGTGTTAAACCTAAACGCAAAAGACCAACTGATTCGCTGATGGAAAAAAAAGACTGAATTTTTTCGGCGGTTGATTTTGAGAGGGTTTCTGATGTGTCTGTATGAGTGTGGTGATGCAGATGGCCTGTGGGGGATAGGCTTAGAGTGAATGGGGTAAGCTCATTGAATATCTGATGTGTTGTAGCTTGCATAACAATTTTTTATATCGAATTTTTACAAGAGTGTGAAAATGATCCTAAAAAAATGCGGGCGAGCCGCCCGCGCTCCCAGGGAAGCTAAGCTGTTTCCACCATCGCGATCGCTTGTTCCATATCGACCGATACTAAGCGCGACACACCTGGTTCTTGCATGGTGATACCAATCATTTGTTCTGCCATTTCCATGCTAGATTTGTTGTGGCTGATAAAGAGGAATTGTACGGAGGAGGACATGGATT
>JBIIEG010000194.1:0-3457 GCA_044237955.1 Gammaproteobacteria bacterium | reverse complement strand
CCACTTCGTCTAATACGCAAAAAGGTGCTGGATTTAGCTGGAATAATGCAAAGACTAAAGCAATGGCAGTGAGTGCTTTTTCACCGCCTGACAATAAGTGTAATAAGCTATTGCGCTTGCCGGCGGGTTGCGCGCGTATCACAATGCCTGCGCTTAATACTTCGTCCCCTACCCATTCAAGTTCTGCGTTGCCGCCTTCGAACATACGCGTAAATAACTCTTTGAAATTGGTATTGGCTTTGTCGAATGTTTCACGCAAACGGGCGCGAGATTCTTTGTCGATTTTAGAAATGGCTTCTTCTAATGTTTCTAATGCTTCGCGTAAATCTTTATCTTGGCTGTCTAAATAAGTTTTACGTTCAGACACACTTTGGAATTCTTCAATCGCTGCTAAGTTAATCGCCCCTAAACGCTGAATGCGATTTTCAATACGTTCTAATTCTTGTTGCCACGCCGCCTCCTCTGCTTCTGTTGGCATTTCTTGTAACAAAGTGACTAGTTCATAACCTATTTCTAAAATCTGTGCTAAATGGTTGTCTCGATGTGCAGTAGCCGTTGTTTGTGCAATGCGTATTTTTTCTAAGACATCACGAATGCTTTGCGTTTCTTTTTCAACTTGTGTGCGTTGTTTTTCATAGTCACGCCATTGGCCTTCCAGATTCGATAATTTTTGTTTTTCCAGGGTAAGATTTTTTTCAACCACCACGCGCTCATCTAATAATTGTTGTAGCGCTGTTTGCAATTCAGGCAATGGGGTTTGCAAATTTGTTTGACGCGTCAAGATAGATTCTCGGCGTTCTGTGAGCTGTGCTAATTGTTTTTCAGCACGTTGAATATTTTGAGTGAGGTAGTGATATTGATTTTGTGTGGAGGCTAAACGTACTTGGCATTCGTCGGCCGCCTGTTTATGCGATTGTGCACGTTGACGCAATTGCTGCAATTCTGATTCGCGTGTTTGTTTGGTTTCTATCAGCGCAGGTTTTTGCGCTTCTATTTTTTGTTTTTCAGCAGAGGCTTGTTCGCTTGCAATATGCGCTGTTTTTAATTCTGCTTCTGCTTCTGTTTGTTGGCTTTTAAGTTTTTCTGCTTCTTCAGATACTGCTGCTGCCTGGCGATGTAATTGTTCTAAGTGCGCTTGTTGTCCGCTCAATTTTGCCTGTCGTTCACTGTGTTGTGTTGAAACTTGTCGGAATGTATGTTGTTTGCTATCACGCTCACGCTCTAATTCAGCAAGTGTGGTTTGACCTTGTTGACAGGCTTGTTCTTGCTGCTGTAACTGCTGTTGTTGTGCTTGAAGTGTTGTTTCTATTTCTTGTAATGCTTGTTTGCGTTGCAATACACCGCTGGTTTCATCTTGGATTTTACTGATGCGTAACCAGGAAGGACCAAACCAAAAACCTTCGGGTGTGATGATCGATTCGTGTGCTGCCAGTGAAGGTAACTGTTTTAATGCGGCTTCAATAGTGTCAGCGGTATAAATACTATGAAGTAAACTGCTCAAGTTGTAAGAAGATTGCACTTTACTGGAAAGTGTTTGAGCCTGTGTTGTGGGTTGCAATGCAGAAGTCACTTGTTGTTGCGTATGAAACACTGCCAACCTGCCCTCTTTAAAATCTTGCGCGACGCGTTGAAAATCATCGACATTATCAGTGCACACTGCTTCTAAGTAAGGCGCTAAGACTGTTTCTACTGCGGTTTCCCAGCCTTTCTCTACTTGTAATCCTTCTAATAGTCTTGGTTTTTCTGACCAACCCTGCGTCTTTAACCAGGCGACTGCACCTTGGTTATGTTTGCCTAAAGCGGCTTGTTGTAGTGTTTCTAAAGATGTTTTGCGACTCTGCAACTGATGCAAGCTTTTCTGTTCTTGATCACGGGTGGATTGCAGATCACGATTCGTTTGTTGTTGCTGTTGTATGTGTTGGTTTAATCCAGCTAATTCCTGTTGTAATGTTTCTAGCTGTTGTTTAAGTGTGCTGGTTTCTTCTGAGAGGGCTGTGATTTCTTCAGGCAGTGTGGTCGTCGTTAAGCTTTGACGTTTTTGATCGGTCTGCACCAATCGCTCTGTGATGCTCTGTATTTTCTGTGTTAGATGATGCAAACGTGTTTTTTCGACTTCTGCCTGACGTTGTACTTGATTGGCCTGTGTCTGAAACTGTTCCCACTCTGTTTGCGTATGTTTTAATGTTTGTTCTGCTTGTTGTAGTGCCGCAATGGTTTGTTCTGCCAGACGTATGGCTTGTTCGCCTTGTGGTTCTAAGGATTGGATGGTGGCCGTTGCTATTTCTGCTTGTGCACGATCTTCAGCTAAATGCTCATCTGCTTCTCGCCATGCAGCTTCCATCTGCGTTAAATCATCACTCAGTTGACGTGTTTGTGTTTGGATATGTTGAATTTGCTGTTCTTGTCGCGCAACTTCTGCGCCTGCTTGATAATATTTTTCCTGGACGCTGTTGAAATCATCATTGGCTTGAATCTGTAAAATACGATGTTGCTCCATCGCTGAATCAATATGCTGATGCTCGGCTGCTTTTGCGGCTAGTTGTGTGGTGTGTTCATCCAACAAGTGTTGTTGTTCGCTCAAGTGTTGATCTAAGGCATGGCATTGCAATGCATGCAATTGGGCTTTCATTAAGCGTTGATCTTGTTTGAGTGTTTTATAACGTTCGGCTGCACTCGCCTGACGTTTTAGATGATCGAGTTGTTTTTCCATCTCTAGACGTATATCTGTGAGACGATCTAAATTTTCACGGGTATGACGCAGGCGATTTTCTGTTTCGCGACGACGTTCGCGATATTTGGAAGTGCCTGCCGCTTCTTCTAGATAAGTACGAATAACTTCAGGTTTGCCTTCGACTAATTTAGAGATCACACCTTGTTCGATGATCGCGTAGCTATGAGGACCTAAGCCGGTGCCTAAAAAGAGATCAGTAATGTCACGGCGACGACAACGTGCACCATTGAGATAAAACTGAGATTGTCCATCTCGGGTGATTTCACGACGAATGGATATCTCTTGGTATTGTGCATATTCACCGCCTAATTTGGCTTCGCTGTTATCAAACAACAGCTCGATAGCAGCCTGCCCCATCGGTTTGCGGTTTGCAGCGCCATTGAAAATCACGTCCGCCAAGTGTTCGCCTCTTAACTGTTTAGCAGAGCTTTCACCAATCACCCAACGCAAGGCATCGACGATATTGGATTTACCGCAGCCATTGGGGCCAACGATGGCTGTTAGGCTACTTGGAAATTGGATAGTGGTTGGGTCTGCAAAAGATTTAAAACCCGCGAGCTTGATGGATTTTAGGTTCATGGGGGCGTTTTTATGCTGGGGAATATGATCAGAAAAGAAGGGGCATTATACATAGGCAGGGAGGGGTACAGCAATTCCCGCTGAAAAACACATCGGGCCTTGCTTCCTTGTTTTAACGCGTCGCGCGAAATAAATTCGCACTTGTCC
>JBIIEG010000079.1:0-5087 GCA_044237955.1 Gammaproteobacteria bacterium | reverse complement strand
CCTGTGCACGTTGATTGCGTAACAGCCAGCGCACTGATCGACGCATCAGGTTTACCAGCTCTAAGGTCAGTGTGGTTTGTAATTCGGAGGGAACATCTAATGATTCGATACTGCTTCGTAACTCTTGCAGGCGAAACATCTTCAGCACAATGACATAAGCACGCGCGATGCTGGCTGAAGAAGCGCCTGTTTCATCTTGCATCTGATAGACAAAAGTAATCCCCATATCTGTGATAAGGGAATTGCTTAACTGCGTTGCCATGATTTCTGGGTAGAGGCGATGGCTCGGTAGCGCTTTTTTGTAAGGCGCTTGCGTCATCAGAAGCGGGGGAAAAGCATATTCCACATAACGCTGTAAATAAGGATCGCAGGCTAAATCAGACTGAATAATATCTGCTTTGAGAATAATTTTGCTATATGCCATGAAGATCGCAATTTCAGGGGAGGTGAGTCCTTTTTGTGTCACTCTTCGGGTTGCGAATAACTCATCGTCGGGTAAAAATTCTAATTTGCGATCAATTTTTCCTTGCTTAGACATTTCTCGCAAATAGCGTTCGTATAGACTCAAATAGGCCGAAGATTGACGCGCGCTCAAGCTCACCGCATGCGCTTGTCGGTAGTTATTATGCAATACTAATTCCGCTACTTGATCCTGCATTTTAGCGAGCAAAACATTACGTTGCTTTTCGGTCATCTGTTTTTTAGCAACGCGGTCATTCAGTAAGATTTTGATATTGACCTCATGGTCAGAGCAATCAACGCCGCCTGAATTATCGATAAAGTCTGTATTGATGCGTCCGCCATTGAGTGCATATTCAATGCGGCCTAATTGTGTAAATCCAAGATTGCCGCCTTCACCAACCACTTTGCAGCGTAACTCACCGCCATCAATGCGAATCGCATCGCTGCTGCGATCGCCTGCATCCAGATGAGATTCCTGTTTTGCTTTCACAAAAGTGCCGATGCCACCGTTCCAACATAAATCAACGGGCGCTTTTAATATGGCCTGTATAAGCGCATTAGGTGTTAATGCGTTGCTGTCAATATCCAATGCTTTTTTGATTTCATCTGTCAGCTTGATCGATTTGAGATTACGTTTAAAAACACCGCCGCCTTCTGAGATGAGTTTGGGGTTATAGTCTTCCCATGTAGAGCGAGGCAAAACGAATAAGCGTTGACGTTCTTTGAAACTGATTTTTGGATTGGGATTAGGGTCTAGAAAAATATGTGTACCGTTGAAGGCGCCGATGAGTTTCATCTGATCGGAAAGTAACATGCCATTGCCGAAGACATCGCCCGCCATATCGCCTATGCCAATCGCAGTGAATGGGTGACGTATGAAATCGATGTTCAGTTCTTGAAAATGACATTTAACTGATTCCCAGGCGCCACGCGCAGTGATCGCAATTTTTTTATGATCGTAGCCTGTCGCGCCACCTGATGCAAAAGCGTCATATAACCAATAACCGTAATCTTTAGAAATTTGATTGGCGATGTCTGAAAAACTGGCGGTGCCTTTATCTGCTGCAACTACAAAATAAGGGTCATATCCATCACGGCAATGCGTATTTTTGGGATGCACGACCTCATTGTTTTGATAATTATCGGTTAGGTCGAGCAAACCGCGTATAAAATCTTGGTAACAGCGTATGCCTTCTTTTTGTATGGCATCGCGATCAGCGTCGGGGGGGATAAGTTTGGGTACAAATCCACCTTTTGCGCCTGCAGGTACAATCACCGCATTTTTAACCTGCTGGGCTTTCATCAAGCCTAATATTTCACGACGGAAATCTTCACGACGATCCGACCAGCGTATACCCCCACGCGCAACATCTCCGGCGCGTAGATGCACACCTTCAAAGTGTGCTGCATACACAAAAATTTCATGCATGGGTTTTGGTAGTGGCAGTTCGCGAATTTTGGTGGGATTGAACTTTAAAGAGAGATATGGCTTTGGTTGATGCTGTGCATCGGTCTGGAAATAGTTTGTGCGGACGGTGGCGCGAATCAAAGTGAGAAATAAGCGTAAAATACGGTCTTCGTCCAAAATGGCGACATCGCTTAAGGCTTCTTTAACTGAATCAATGAGTTTTTGCCGCAGGCCCTTGTGGTTGCTTGTTCTGTGCGGATGTGATTGTTCTAGAAATAGTTGTACGAGTAGTGTGGAAATGCCTGGGTTGTTGCAGAGTGCTTGCTCAATATAATCCTGGCTGAATGTAACGCCTATTTGCTTGATATATTTAGCGTAAGCGCGTAACAAAGCAATCTCGCGCCAGGGCAAATAAGCGCCTAATGCAAGCGCATTAAAACCATCGTGTTCGGCCTGGTAATGCCAGATAGCGCTAAACGCATCCTGGAAAATTTCACTGATTTTATCGAGATTAAGCGCCATATTTCTGGCATGGCGTATATTGAAATCATTAATCCAACGCGCACAACCATCTTTAGGGATAATGCAATAAGGTTGTTCTCCAATGACGCGTAGCCCCATTTTTTCTAAAATAGGAATTGCGTCAGACAAAGGAACCGTACTTTCTTTGTGATATAGCTTAAAGCGCATGGATTCTGGTGCGCTATTTTTTGGTTGGTAAACACTCATTTCTAAATCATTGTTGGAAGTGAGCTTTTCCAAGTGATTAATGTCTAATACTGCTATCTCAGGTGAGAAGTTTTCTCGGTAAGCGGCAGGAAATGCACGTTCATAATATAAGCTGAGTTCAGTCCCTTTTTGTTCTCCGTGCGCTTTGACCAACTGTTCGCGCAGGCCTTCTTTCCAAGATCTTCCGACTTCAATCAAGCTTTGTTCAACAGCCTTTAAATCATATTTGCGCGGTTTTTTAGGATCAACCCGTACCGTAAAATGAATGCGCGCTAATACAGAATCAGAAAAAGCGGTGGTATATGAAATTTCCAAAGCATCAAAATAAACTTTAAGAATTTCTTCCATGCGATAACACAACTCCATATGGAAGTCATCGCGCGGCACGTAGACTAAGCAGGAGATAAACCGATCAAATATATCCTTGCGTGCAAACAGACGAATGCAACGGCGGTCTTGTAATTGCAGAATACCCACACTTAAAGCAAATAACTCATCGATGGTCGCTTGAAATAAATCATCACGCGGCAGTGTTTTTAAAATATGCGTGAGCGCTTTATAAGCATGTCCGTTTTTAGGAAGTGTTGATCTGTCGAGTACTTTGGCAATTTTTTGTCGAACGATGGGGAAATTTTTTGGGTTATCGTTATAAACGGCGCTTGTATAAAGTCCAACAAACCAACGCTCTCCTATGATTTCTCCGGCGTTATTAAAGCGTTTAACGCTGATAAAGTCAGTATATCGTGGCCCATGAACTGTTGAACGGGTATTGGTTTTAGCCAGCAGGATGGGGTCAGGTGAGAGTGTTATTTCTTTGGCTTGTTTAGGCAGCCCTGCGTAATAGCGTAATGATTTGCTTTGACTGGTATCTCGCAATACACCTAGACCACTTTCAGGAATCAGACGTAGACCTGCTTTTTCGCCTTTTCCTACACGCGCATAATTGCGAAATCCTAACAAAGTAAAGTTATTGCTGAGTAGCCAGCGTAAAAAAGCTTTGCTTTCTTCAATGATTGCTTCGGGCAAGGGAGGTTTATTTTTTTCCAGGTCTTCCAGCGCAAAATAAACCTGTGCTTCCATTTTTTGCCAATCACTGGCGGCAGCGCGTGCATCATTCAATACGCGGTCTATGTCTTTGGCTAATGCTTCGAGGACTTCGGGATTGGTTTGTCGATCGACTTCAATATAGATGGGGGCTTCTATCGTCACACCCTCGGCTGCAGCGTCCGAAGGGAGAACTTGAGTGATCTGATTGCGAGCATTTCTTGAAATTTTGATGCCACCTAAATGCACTACAAAGTGTACGGTTAATCCCTTACGGTTAATTTCTGTGCATAAGGTGTCAACTAAAAAAGGTTGGTCTTCGAGAATAAGCTGAATGACTGTATGTCTGCTTTCCCAAGCATCGGTCTGGGCACGGGGATTGAAAATGTGTCGTTTATACTCGCCGGGTGCGCGCCGGGACATGAGCTCCCAGTGTGATAAGGCGGCGCCATACAGGTCACGTATAGTTCGGGCATTTAAATCATCAAGCGGAGTGTATGCGTAATATTTTTCAAGGAAGGATACAAAAAGATCCGTTTTTTTTGAGGCGGGTATTTTTTTTTTGGCGAAGGAGATGAGTTTCTGGATGAAGGCTTTGTGTGCTTGTTCGGGCATGGTTTTTTTTAGAAAGGAGACAGGCCTGAATGGCTTAAAGGAGGTGGATGGATGTGCGATCCTGAAAGTAGACTCGCTTAAGCACGCCACTATAAATTTTTTTATTCCAAAACAGCGTTCAGTTCATGCTTGAGGGGCTCATTTAGACCCTTGTAACTCCGGTCTGGGTCATTCAAGCATCTTGTCTTGAAAAAAAATACTGATTCCGTAGATGCGCCCCTGTAAGACATTCATAGCTAATGAATGTCTAGAGAACTACTTAATTTTTTCTTCCACAAAATCCACATGCGCACCATTTCGGCCATTTTTTTTATTAAAAGCGCGTGGGTCAAATTTTTTCAAGCTGAGCTTTTCAGTACTGGTTTTTTTATTTTTAGTGGTTGTATAGAAAGTACGGGTTGCTTTTCCGTCTTCGGTTTTACCTTTTGAGGCTAATTTAATTTTTTCACGTGGCATGGTAGTAGAGATCCTGACGAGTTAATGATCAATTTATGGTTTTTTTAAAGCTATTTTGCTTTGCGAGCCGCCATTTTCGCCAAAACGGCTTCTATTCCGTGTTTGTCGATTGTGCGTAGCCCTTTTGTAGATACGCGTAGGGTGATAAAGCGGTTTAATGCGGGGACCCAAATTCGGCGGGTTTGCAAGTTAGGCAAAAAACGACGTCTGGTTTTGTTGTTGGCATGGGAAACGTTGTTTCCACTTCGGGGGGCCTTTAAAGTGACTTGGCAGACTTTAGACATGGGGTTAACTCCGTTAGTGCGTTAAAGCAAATAAATGGTAGGACTGTTTACCAGAATTTGGGCTTTTTGGCAATGTTGACTCGTAAAAA
>JBIIEG010000059.1:0-6229 GCA_044237955.1 Gammaproteobacteria bacterium | reverse complement strand
TTAATGAACGCATACGTATTGCTGATCAAGTAGTAGATGATGCGTCACTTTTGCAGGCTTTTGAACGAGTTGAAGCGGCAAGAGAAGAAATTACTTTAACTTATTTTGAGTTCACAACCTTAGCAGCGTTTGTGCTATTCAAGGCCGCTAAACTGGATGTGCTGGTGTTAGAGGTTGGTTTAGGCGGGCGTCTTGATGCTGTTAATATCATCGATCCTGATATTGCTGTTGTTACCAAGATTGCGCTGGATCATACAGATTGGTTGGGTGATACACGAGAAGCCATTGGGTACGAGAAGGCCGGTATTTTCAGGGCAAAAAAGCCTGCTATCTGTGGAGATACTGATCCACCTGCAAGTATCCTGCAGACTGCTTGCCGACTATCAGCAGCACTTTATTTGACAGGTGTCGATTTTGATTGTGAGATACAGCCACCCAAGAGCTGGGCTTGGCGCTATCAAGAAACAGTTTATACGCATCTACCACTACCCCATCTACCTTTACCCAGTGCGAGCACTGCTTTGATGGCAGTCCATCTTTTGCAAGATCGCCTGCCTGTTTCTGTTCCAGCCATTCTGCAGGGATTAAGACAAGCTTCTTTGGCGGGACGGTTCCAACGATTTAATTACCCAATAGAAACGATATTGGACGTCGCACATAACCCAGATTCTGCCCATTACTTAGCCAAACGTTTAGGTGAGTTACCCGTATCAGGCAAGACATACGCAGTAGTGGGTATGCTGTCTGATAAAGATATCGAAGAAACTTTGCGTCCTATGTTGCCGCTGGTGAATATCTGGTATGTCGCCACCCTCGAACTACCAAGAGGCTCCACCACAAAAAATATGGCAAATTGTTTGGAGAAATTGGGCGTAAATGCGTATGATATTCGCCTGGCTGAATCTGTTGCCGCTGCATACGAAAAAGCGGTAAAAGATGCAGATTCATCGGATCGTATTGTGGTGTTTGGTTCATTCCACACAGTCGGACCGATATTAAACTATTTATATACTGTTTCGGAGTAATGGGGGTTAATTTGAACATCACATTAAAAAAACGCATCGTTGGTTTGTTGTCAATCGTTGGAATCATCCTGATTATTATTCCACTCTTTTTTGGACGTTCTGTTCCGCCAGATGAATTGAAACTATCTGGACGTATACCACCGGCACCCCCTAAATCCACCAATGTTTCTGTTCCCATTCCTGATAAGGATGCAACAGTGCCTGAAATGACACAAGAAACGCCTGCGGTTTTATCCTCTACTACTCATGCTGAAGTGCCGCCAGCAGTTGATCAGTCAGCGCCATCACCAGAAGCAGAACCCAGTGCTGCGGCTCCTTCTGAAGACAGCACTGTTGACGCTAAGACCCCTGATCCTACCCACAGTGCTGTTGCTGAGGAGTCCCACGCAACTGCGGACACAGCGAATCACCATGACACACCTTCAGCTGATCCAGAGCATCACGCAGAACAGGCAAATACGGATACTTCTCATCATGAAGAAAAGTCCGCAACGCCTGCTACCGCTCAAGAACCTCTATCCGCTAAGACATCTGCAGCGAATGATACCGCACCTGCTGTCGAGCCTGTTGTCACCCCTGTTGCGCCTGTTGCTGTGCATACGCCCGCGCATCCAACAGCATCGACAGCCGCATCGGCTCATCATGAAGCGCACTCTTCACACTCAGCTGTGGCAAAAGCACACCATGTGACTGAACCAGAAACAGCACTACCTGTTTCTAAGAGTCCGCTTAAAAAGACAGCTCGTCCTCTGCCTAAAGGCACAGAAGCATGGGCAGTACAGGTGGGTACTTTTGGCCAAAAAGGTAATGCCGAACGCCTAACCAAAAAGCTGCAAACCAAGGGTTTTTCTGCTTATATGTCGACTAAAGGAAGCGCCACCAAAGTATTGGTAGGTCCTAATTTACAGCGTGCTGATGCAGAACAAATCAAGGCAAATCTCCAAAAAGAATTTGACCTTCAGGGCATTCTAGTAAAAGCAGGTAACCAGTAAAATGGATATAGCTGCGTTTAATTGGATCGACTGGAGTGTCTTAAGCATATTAGGTTTTTCCATTCTGATCAGCTTGATACGTGGTTTTATACGAGAAGCTATTTCATTAGCTACCTGGATTTTAGCCATCTGGGTAGCTTATAAATACGGTCATGATTTTGCACAAAACATGTTGACCATGGTCACCTCCGATCAGGCAAGAGATTGGATAGGTGCTGCCATCTTATTTTTTGGCATATTGATATTGGGTGCGCTGCTCAGTTTTGTGGTAAGTCGTTTTGTTTTTTTTACGGGATTATCTGCAGTAGACCGTATTTTAGGGATGGCTTTTGGTTTTACCAGAGGCGTTCTGTTGCTTGGTGTATTGATACTGATCGGCCAGGTTACACAGTTTGATAAAAATACCAGCTGGACAGCTTCACAAACCATCCCACAGTTTTCTGTTTTGACAGAGTGGTTAAAAAGTTTTGTGCCTGAGCAGTTTGAAAAATTAAAAGAACAGTACGAACACAAACCACCTGCTGCTGTAACCCCAGCTCCAAGGCCAGAACCTGCGCAATCTTCATTGGTTCCTGTATTACCTCAAGCAGTAGATATAGCGAAGCTAGGTGTTAGTAATGCCGTGAATAGGCTGGTACCCAGTCAAAATGTATCACCGCCGTTGCCATCAGCTGCGAATTGAACTTAAAAGATTGAATGTTTTCTTAGTGCTTAACGACTGACTCATTAACTTAAGGTAGATACAACATGTGCGGAATCGCAGGTACAGTCGCTCAATCCAATGCTAATCAAGACCTCTACGACGCCCTGACTGTTTTGCAACATCGCGGACAAGACGCCGCAGGCATCATGACGGCTGATACGCATCGCGTATTTCTGCGCAAAGCAAACGGCTTAGTGCGAGATGTGATCCAAGACAAGCACATGCAGCGCTTGCAAGGCAATATGGGTATAGGACACGTTCGCTACCCAACTGCAGGATCTGCCAGCGCTGCTGAAGCCCAACCCTTTTATGTCAACTCTCCCTACGGACTTGCCATCGTACACAATGGCAATCTCATCAATTCCGAAGAACTCAAACAAGACCTAATCAACACCGATCGCCGTCACCTCAATACCGAATCTGATTCAGAAGTATTATTAAATGTATTCGCCAGCGAACTGCAAAAAAATCCTGAAACCACACTCACACCCGATCTTATTTTCAAAGCTGTCGCAGGCGTGAACGAGCGATGTCGGGGTGGTTATACCGCCATTGTATTGATCGCAGGCTATGGCATCGTGGCATTCAGAGACCCTTACGGCATACGTCCGTTGATTATGGGTGCGCGTAGAAGTGAAAGCAGAAACGAATATATGATCGCCTCTGAAAGTGTCGCGCTAGACACTTTAGGCTATAAAATTATGGGTGATATTGCACCTGGAGAAGCTGTTTTCATTCAGCAAAACGGCGAACTATTTAGAAAAATCTGCGCACATCAGCCTCAGCATGTACCGTGCTTATTTGAATACGTTTATTTTGCGCGTCCCGATTCAATCATCGATAACGTATTAGTCTATAAATTTCGTACGGCATTGGGGCGAACATTAGCTGAAAAAATCCAACGCACACTCCCCAATCATGATATCGATGTTGTCATGCCCATTCCCGAAACCAGTTGCAGCGCAGCACTCGCTTTAGCGCAAGCGTTGGGATTACCGTATCGAGAAGGCTTTGTGAAAAATCGCTACATCGGCAGAACATTTATCATGCCAGGACAAGGGACGCGCTCCCAATCCGTACGTCGAAAACTCAACACCATTTCCATGGAGTTTCGCGATAAAAATGTATTGCTCATTGATGACTCCATCGTACGAGGAACCACCTCTAGAGAAATCGTACAAATGGCACGCGATGCAGGTGCTAAAAAAGTTTATTTTGCATCAGCCGCGCCCGAAATACGTTACCCCAATGTGTATGGCATAGACATGCCTGCCGCCAAAGAACTGATCGCACATGGACACAGCGTAGAACAAATTGCAGAAGCGATTGGTGCAGATTATTTGATTTTCCAAGATTTAAAAGCACTCTATGAAGCAGCACAGCAAGAAAATCCCAATCTATTACGATTTGAAGATTCTGTTTTTACAGGAAATTATGTGACAGGAGGCGTGACGGTGGATTATTTAGAGAAGCTAGAAAACCGTCGGGGTGAGTTACAAAATAAACCTGATCAGCCAATCAGTAACGCGCAGATTGCAGAAGTGCATAACCATAACTAGTGAGTCTATGAAAAAAATCGCTAACAAATTCATCTCTTTCGTGTTCATATTGCTTGCCACACAGGCCTATGCAGCAACAGACCCATCAGACGATTTGTCTCGTTTATTAGGGGATTTTCAGACACTCTCTGCTAACTTCAATCAAGTGATTTACGACGGGAATAAACGACCAATGCAAAAAACATCAGGATCCATGGCCTTATCTCGTCCTGATAAATTTCGCTGGGAAGTCAAACAACTCAACGAACAATTGCTCGTAGCCGATGGACGTTACTTGTGGATTTACGATATTGATTTATCACAAGCAACGCGTCAGATCATGGATAAAAATAAATCCAGCAGTCCCGCTTCTTTGTTAGGTGGCTCTGTTGAAAATTTAAAATCGCGTTTTAACGTGACACACTTAAGTGATGCTAATCCATCATTTCGTCTGGTGCCTAAAAATAAAGGTGATTTGTTTAAGTGGATAGAACTAACTTTTACCAATGGCAAATTAGCACGCATGAAGTTGTCTGATAATTTAGGCTCGCTGTCTGTATTTCAATTCTCCGAAGTAAACCTCAATCCCAATCTTTCTGCCTCGTTGTTTCAGTTTAAAGCCCCTAAGGGTGTAGATGTAGTTCAGAACTAGCCGATTGTTTTCTGCCGAGTCCTTGTGCTGCCCACTTCTTGTTATGTGCTGCATAATTCAGTTCTGGTACGCGTTTTTGATATACCGCTCGCCTTTCAAGATACTGGTTTCTGTTAAGGCTTTTTCCCGCAAAAAATCGCGGGGTGTGTTGGGGGGCGAGTCCCACAAAAGGGGAGAATTCAGCCGGTATAACCTATTGAATTAAAGGGGGAAAAAAAAGACTTCCCCCTTTAAAAACTCCCCCTGGTTTTGTATTCAAATTGAAGCCATGCAGATGCTGAAGGCGTTGTAACAGTGCTTGCTCGATTTGATCTTCGGAGATGAAGTTAGCCATAGTGAATGGTGAGTCCTTTAAGTCTGCCATCCTAAAAAACAGTAAGCGACGCAGTGCGTAGCCCGTTCCTGATTTGCATAGTTTCCCTGAACTTAGCCAGCCCTTAAGTTCACGAAAAGCGATTTTCGCGAACTTAGACAGCTCTTAAGTTCACTTAAATTGCTTTTCTTTAACTTAAATGATCGTTAAGTTAAGGGAAATGCATTTTCTTTAACTTAAGAACAAATTAAGGTAACGATCAAAGCCATAAACTCTGTCACGTTGCTGGCCTGTTATTTCTTTCAGTATTCCCAATTGCTTAAAGTCTCGAATCAAAGCATTCGCAGTTGTCTTGCCAATGGATAGTGCTTTTTCCATATCCAAGGCTGAAACCACGGGTTTGCGGTATAGTAAATTCAGGGCTGATCGGGCATTAACTGCTCGTTTGCCCAGGCTCAGTACAGCATGCTCAACCTCGGTCCGTAATGCTAGTATTTGTTGGAACACGCCATATCCCTTGGTGGCTGTTTCTGCCACGCCATTTAAGAAAAAGCATACCCAATGGATGAGGTCATTTGAGACTCGTGCCTGCATTAGGGCGTCATAATAGCTTGCCCGATTGCGTTCAAAAAAGTCGGAGAGATAGAGTGAGGGTTTAGCCAGCAAGCCATGGCTAACCAGATATAAGGGAATCAATAGCCGCCCGATACGCCCGTTGCCGTCTAAAAAGGGATGTATTGTTTCAAACTGGTAGTGGCTGATCGCTACCCGTATCAGGTGGGGCACCTTAATCTCTTCGTTATGCCAAAACTGCTCCAGATCACCCATCAATTCTGGCACGCTATCTGGGCTGGGTGGGATAAAAACGGCATCGTTGAGATTAGAACCACCAATCCAGTTCTGGCTAGTACAGCGTATCTTTAATTTTGGGTGGTATGTGGTTCCTGTCTCTCACTCGAATGCAGGCATGACTCGTTCGATCCAAAAACCACATACCACCCAAAAT
>JBIIEG010000091.1:0-4704 GCA_044237955.1 Gammaproteobacteria bacterium | reverse complement strand
AAAATGGTCCACCAGGCACCGCGGTCGTGGGTGTCTTTTGGCACTGCCTGTTGCCAGTTTTTGTTGGCTTCTTTGTATTGGAGAGGGACTGCAACGGATGGATGAACATAGTCCGGGCCGACGGAGCATGCGGCTAGGAATAAAGCGAATAGAGTGATCAGGAGTTGTTTTGGGTAGCTATTCACAGGCAGTGCACTCGATATTTTTTATGTTTTTTTCTCCTCTCCCTTTTTTGGGAGAGGGTAGGGAGAGGAAAATCTTTAAAAATGTAGGTTGGGCTGAATGATTTGTATGAAGCCCAACATATGCATGCCGAGCTTCTGTGTTGGGCTTCTGTGTTGGGCTTCATACAAATCATTCAGCCCAACCTACAAACCTAAATCGCCCTCTCCCTACCCTCTCCCAAAAAAGGGAGAGGAGAAAAAAGGCAAAAAAACCGCATACGAAGTCATCTTCGCGTTAAATCTTTAAGCCTTTCTTTTACCTAACCTATCCAACCCCAAATAAATCACCGGTGTGGTATACAGCGTCAACATCTGACTCAAAATCAATCCACCCATAATCGCAATACCCAAGGGTTGCCGCAATTCAGCGCCCACACCAAATCCAATTGCTAATGGCAGTGCACCCAACATCGCTGCCATCGTCGTCATCATGATAGGTCTCACACGCAATAGCGCCGCTTCATAAATCGCTTCTTCTGATGACTTGCCTCTACTTTTCAGCTGCAGGGCAAAGTCTACCATCATGATGGCATTTTTTTTCACAATCCCAATCAGCAAAATAATCCCGATCATCGCAATAATACTCAGATCAGTGCGCGTTAAGAGTAATGCCAATAAAGCGCCCACACCTGCAGAAGGTAGCGTAGAGAGAATCGTAATCGGATGAATGGTGCTCTCATATAAAATACCCAGCACAATATACACAGCAGCCAATGCTAAAAGAATTAAATAAGGCTGTGAGGATAACGACGCTTGAAACGCTTGTGCAGACCCTTGGAATGAACCATTGACCGTGACCGGCAAATGAATGTCAGCCATCGCTTTTGTCACACGTGTCACCACATCACCCAATGGAACGCCTGGCATTAAATTAAATGATAAGGTTGCCGATGGAAATTGGTTTTGATGATTCACCGATAACAACGTCGCGCTTGGTGCAAATTGTGAAAATGCAGACAAAGGGACTTGTTCTCCTTCACGGGAAGTCACATATATTTCTTTGAGCATTTCAGGTCGCTGCCAATATTCGGGTGCGACTTCCATAATGACGTGATATTGATTTAGTGGGCCATACATGGTGGAAACCTGACGCTGGCCGAAGGCGTCATATAAGGTGTTATCGATTAACCGCGAACTGATACCAAATCGCGCGGCAGCGTCGTGATCGTAAGTCACAAATGTTTGCAATCCATTATTCAACTGGTCACTGTTCACATCAATGACACCGGGTAATTGTGCAATTTTATCCATCACTTTGGGTGCCCATACATTCAAATCCGCCAAACTGTTTGCAGAGAGCGTATATTGAAATTGTGCATTACCTTGTCGCCCACCGACGACAATATCTTGTGATACCTGCATATATAGCTTAGCGCTCGGTACTTGTGCCAGTCGTCCACGCAATCGTTTAATCACTAAATCTGCTGACAGTTTTCTCTCGCCGATGGGTTTTAAGCTGATAAATATCGTGCCTGAATTTTTACTACCACCCCCACCCACAAAACCCGCTACATTTTGCACCGCGGCATCTTGAGAAATAATTTTGACAAAATCTTTTAGCTTCTCCTCCATGGCTTGAAAAGAAATAGCTTGATCGCCTTGTATGGAAGCGACAATACGTCCTGTATCCTGCTGCGGAAAAAATCCTTTGGGCACCACGATAAATAAACAAACACTCAGCATAATCGCTGCTAATACCAGCAACAGCATAAAACGCGAGTGATTTAATGACCATTTTAAAGAGCGGCTATAGAACAAATACATACGATTGCTTTTTTTTACTTGAACAACCTTCTGGATTTTTGCGTTTTTGAGTACCATTGCACACATCATGGGTGTCACTGTGAGAGAAACAATCAATGAGATAAAAATTGCAACGGATAAGGTCACCGAAAATTCACGAAATAAACGCCCTACAATACCGCCCATAAATAGAATAGGAATAAACACCGCGACTAACGATGTACTCATCGACAACACAGTAAAACCTACTTCTTTGGTACCTTGTAATGCCGCTTGTAATGGCTTCATGCCGTCTTCAATATGACGTTCAATATTTTCCAAAACTACTACCGCGTCATCCACCACAAAACCCGTTGCTATCGTTAAAGCCATCAGCGATAAATTGTCTAAGCTATAACCTAATAAATACATCACAGCAAACGTGCCTAATAATGATAACGGCACAGCAACTGTTGCAACCAAGGCACTACGTGCATTGCCTAAAAACAGATACACCACTAATGCCACAAGCATGATCGCGACAATCAAGGTGAGCTCTACATCGTGTACCGATGCGCGAATCGTGGTAGTGCGATCCATCGCGACGGTCATAGAAATAGCCGTGGGAATAAGTGCTTGCAGCTGTGGCAATAATTTTTTGATGCGATCGACCGTATCAATCACATTTGCACCGGGCTGTTTATACAGTATTAACATCACCGCCGGTTTGTTGTTGGATATGCCTGCTGCACGTACATTTTCAACACCCTCTTCTACACGCGCGACGTCGGCCAATCTGACTGGTGCGTTGTTATGATAAGCAATAATCAGCGGCTTATACTGATCGATATGAAAGATCTGATCGTTGGTCATAATCTCTGATGTCGTAACACCACTATCAATTTGACCTCTGGCTTGATTCACATTTTCAGCCGCTAAAGCCGTGCGCACACTGTCTAAACCAATCCCATATTTATTCAACGCCATGGGATTTAATTCCACACGCACAGCGGGTAATGCACCACCACCGACAACCACCTGACCGATGCCATCGGTTTGCGATATTTTTTGTTGCAGCACAGTCGATGCAATATCGTAGACTTGTCCGCGCGTATACACATCTGACGTCAGCGCAATCACCATGATCGGCGCATCTGCTGGATTCACTTTACGATAGGTGGGATTGCTCGGTAAATTGCTGGGTAATTGGGCGCGCGCTGCATTAATCGCTGCTTGAACATCACGCGCTGCGCCATCAATATTGCGAGACAGATCAAATTGTATGGTGACGTTTGTCGAACCTAAACTGCTGTTCGATGTCATTTGCGTGATGCCTGCGATACGTCCGAGCTGACGTTCCAGCGGTGTTGCAACAGAACTCGCCATAATATCGGGTGCAGCACCGGGCAAACCGGCTTGTACGCTGATAGTAGGAAATTCAATTTGCGGCAGGGGTGAGACGGGTAATAAATTAAAAGCGACAATGCCTGCAAGCGCTAAACCGATGGCGAGTAAGGTGGTTGCGATGGGGCGTTTGATGAAAGGTGCACAGAGGTTCAAGCGTGACTCCTGAGGGTTATATACCCGTTCAATTTGAAGATACTGGTTTTGTATCTTCAAATTGAATAACAAAACCAGGGGGGGAAGTTTTTTGTTTCCCCCTTTAAAACCAGATGTTCAGGATGAGCAGAATAGCGTGATCGACATGAATGTCGAAAAGCGACCCGTGGTTTTGTATTCAACTTGAATGGATATATTAACAAACAATGTAGTGACTAAAATTTGCCAGCCCGCTCTGTCGATAGAATTTTCCTAGGCTATCGAACAAAGGTTCGCAAATTGGGAGGGGGGGGTATCAGCACTTCCCGGTAAAGCATTTCCACTGGGTTCTTCAACCCCCTCGCCGGAAATTGCTGGGAAGGTATTATCTCTCTCTCTTCCAGAGAATACTCCTAAATTAGCAAGGGCAATGGCAGCCTCACAGCAAACTTCTTCTTTTACTTCTAAATGATCAGAAGGCAGAAGTTCTCGAGCTGAACCAGGAGACAAAACTCCTAATTCTGGACCATGGGTAGCCAATTCACGTATGTGAGCACTTAGCAAATTTCTACTATCAAGCTTCAATGTAATTGCTTTTAAAACGAGTACTGCTTGATCAGAAATATCCCAACCAAATTCTACTGGAGGTCTTTTTTCATCCCATTTAAAAAACGGAAATAGTGGTAGTAAGCGATCATTAAATAGATCGCTGTTGGCTAAATTTTTAAGAAAATCACCTTCAAACTGTTGAATAGCAAATTCAAACCCGTCACTTAAATAACGCACCTCAGAATGACCCACGTTAGAAATTGTCTGAAGGAAGTGTATATGGATTTTATTTTGTATTTTAATACCTTCCTCTACTGCCCAATCCAACAATACAGATAGAAAAGATTTCAAACCTTGTCCTGTGTGCGTACACTCAACAATAACCAATGGGTTTTCTTTAGAGAATTCTTGGGAAATAATTGATGGGCTCATACCTTTTGCAGCTAAATATTTTCTGTACGCAGAGATTTGTTCTACTGTTGGCCCATTTTTTGTTCTACGAAAGAAAGGTGCCGGTCGATTGACTTCCTCGTAAAAAAAACCACTAAAGGCAACACCATCGAATCTATCACAGTTATTGTCTATTAATGAAGCGGTTGTCACTATCCAAGCGGGTGATTGGCCAAGACTAATAATTTTTCCGTTTGGGCGCATTCTTAATAACTCTTGA
>JBIIEG010000165.1:0-2884 GCA_044237955.1 Gammaproteobacteria bacterium | reverse complement strand
ATTATATACCCATTCCACTTGAAGACACTGGTTTTGTATCTTCAAGTGGAATAACAAAACCAGGGGGTTTTTAAAGGGGGAAGTTTTTTGTTTCCCCCTTTAATTCAATAGGTTATACCGCTTGCCCCCCCAACACACCCCGCGATTTTTTGCGGGACAAAGCCTTAACAGAAACCAGTATCTTGAAAGGCGAGCGGTATATTTAGAAAAACCCTTATGACCTGGATCCCGTGGTCAAATCATCCACGGGATGACGAACTACGTGTGATCAAGCCTTCCGCGGGATGCGTGCTTTATGATAACGACGAACTATATATTCAATCGACATTAAGAGACCCATCAAGATATACGAAATACATCCATTATATAAAGTCCAAATCGCACGATCATTCAGGATAACGGTTATTAATGATAACGCAGCATTCACGAAGCCAAACATCATCCACACAACGGTGACCTTTCTCGTATAACGAACACCTCGCTCATCCAAATCTGGTTCTAATAACCGCGCAAAACGTTCAATCATGCTGGGTGGATATAGCAGCGTAAACCCCATCAGAAACGCAATGGCTAAACTCATCACGACGGGATAAAACAGCGGTGCTGTACTGCTATTCCAACAATAAAAGATCAACATCACAGCGACGACAAATAGACTAAAAAAGATCGGCGCGAGTGATTTTTTATTCTTTAAATAAAGTAGCGCTATACGGATAGATAATAAACCAATGATACCTAAGATAAAATAGAGGGCGGGTACAATATCCAAAAAATAATAAACAAAAAACGGATAGAGAACTGATAAAGTAATAAATATGCCCGTTAAAAATTTCTTATTTATTAAGAAGATCATAAATTTTTTCAACCACGTCACCCACTGTACGAACTTCTTTGAAGTCTGCAGGTGCAATTTTTTGTTGTGTAAGCTCTTGGAGTTTTACAATTAAATCTACTGCGTCAATGCTGTCTAGATCCAACTCTTCATACAATTTTGCATCAAGCGTGATTTTTGATGCGGGCACTTCAAAATATTCTTCAAGATAGCTCGAAATTTTTTCAAAGATTTCATCTCTGCTCATAGTCATTTTTTTAAACTCTTGTTCTAATAAATTCCGCAAGACTCTGAACAGAGAAAAAATATTTTTTGATTTCTTCGTTTTGCGTCTCTAATTTAATGCCATATTTTTTTTGTACGGCCATCCCTAATTCTAAGGCATCAATAGAATCAAGACCTAAGCCTTCAACAAAAAGTGCTTCTTCACTATTGATATCAGCCACACTGATATCCTCAAGATTTAAACTATCGATGATCAATTGTTTAAGTTCGTTTTCTAAATTATTCATGTTTTTAAATGCTCATTGTCCTCGCATTTGAAATCGCGACTTTTGTGATTTCAAATGCGAGGATTATAATAGTCTTGGATATCACGCGTTAATACCCTTACCCGAATCGAACGCGGCGTATCATTTTGATAATCCGCATTTAAAAATACACGTCCTGCCTGTAAATGAAACACAGCGCGCTTGGGAGGAATTTTGTACCATTTGCGGCCTTTGGGCTGTAAAACAGGATTGCAATCTAAAACCAGTGACTGTATATCCGCGTTCGCAGCGAGCGCCAAATGGCCAAGACTACGGAGCAACTTAACAGACTCTCCGGGTGTTGTGCGTGTTCCTTCGGGGAAAATAAGGATGTTTTCACCACACTGAAGCTCTTGCTTGCAGCATTCTAAAAATACTTTAGGGTCCATGTCATTTCGGATATAGCCCGCTGCGCTAATCATGCCGCTAATAATTGGATTCATCCATAGCGTTTTTTTGACAATACACTGAATATTTTTTAACTGCGAGACAATCACTAATACATCTAACAAACTGGGATGGTTACAAATCACCAAAGAACCCTTGAGGGTTTTTAGTTTTTCCAGACCGCTGGTTGTTAGTTTTATAATTCCCAAAAATTCTATGATGTTCAAAAAAATCTTAAAAGAATGTCGGATAATAAAGCGTGTTCTATTGATACGTTGATCGCGATCTTTGCTGGTTAATAAGATGATGGGCAATAATGTAACACCAACAAATAACCCACCGATACCGAATAAAAAAAACGCCAGCGCTGTTGCAAACAAACGCCAACCATAATTTATTTTATAAGCCAACGCGCGCCAGGAAAATGTTTCCGCCAGAGGTGGATATTGTGTGGATTTGCTCATCACTTTCCAGATAATCAACGAATGCTTTTATTTTATTTGGCTGAGGGTCAGCAACTGATTTTTCATTTTTCGTGTAGCTGATTTGCAATGCTTGTGCATTTTTCTGTTCACTGAAGATCATGGCGATACAAGTGATTGGGTAATCTTCTGCATCTATTTCTATCAGTTGCTTTGGTAGAAACGCGTCATAATAGATATATCCAACCGTACATTTTTTATCTATTTGCAATGCCAGCGCTTCGAGCAATCCTGTTTCAAAACTGGCATCGGATCCTGTAATTGCGGTGTGCATCTGCTTGTTTTGTGTGGCGATCGAAAAAATACCGATAATCGCATTGTGTACTGAGAGACTAAAATCAGTCGGTGAAATCAGCTCTTTTTTGGCAATGCTTGAAAGTAATCGAACTTTTCGAATAGCATCGGCATGCTGACAGGAAATAATCCAGGGTATTTCTGCTTGCGTGATATGCTTGTATAGCATTTCTATGGCTTGACGCCCAAGCGGCGTTAAGCGTCTTTTCATCATTGCGGGTAATTGGCTGGTTTCCTGATGATTGTCAGTGCCCGGCCAAGTACCCGTTTTTTTATCCAGTTGCCAATAGCAATGGGTTATTATCATAGAAACCTATTTCGCTGAAAGACCTCGCGTATTACGTGCTTTTTTGTGAAAA
>JBIIEG010000058.1:0-6352 GCA_044237955.1 Gammaproteobacteria bacterium | reverse complement strand
AGTGTCACTTTATCAAAGTGCTATGCCATTCTATAAGAAAAACCGCAGGTGCAGGCCACCTTCTCCCACAGAAAAAGGCAAAGAAGGAGAGAAGGATAAAAAGAGTGAAAACCTCATCCTGCCATGACTAAAATTACATAAAGGCTACCTGATTTGTTACCTGCGTGCTTTTAAATCCTTCTCCCCATGTTTTTGTTTTCGTGGGAGAAGGTGGACAGCCCGTGGGTATGCAACAATCTAAGAATAGGCACAGAAGCATGTTAGCCAGTGATCTAGCCAAAGGCATATGAATTCTCCCGGCTGGGACGAGTGCGAATTTATTTCGCACGACGCGTTAAAACAAGGAAGCAAAGCCCGATGTGTTTTTCAGCAGGAATTGCTGTTATAGACCCAACAACAACACCATCCCTCTCGCCAACATACTCACAGCAGGCGATATAACCGCCGTCAAAATATGGAAATACAGCAGCAACAATAAAATCACAAACCCAAACGGCTCAATACGCGCATAAAAATACGCTAACTTTGCAGGCAAAAAACTGGCAACTACACGACTGCCATCCAATGGCGGTATCGGAATTAAATTTAATACCAACAATATCAGATTGATTTGAATACCAATGGTACCCATTTCTATCATCGCAAGACTGATACCCATATCCGTTATCGTATGCAACAGCACACCCAGCTTGATCACCAATCCCCACAACAATGCCATACATAAATTAGAAATAGGGCCTGCAGCCGCCACAATCGCCACATCACGTCGCGGCGAACGTAAATTGCGCCAGCCAATCGGCACCGGTTTTGCCCAACCAAAAACAAAACCCGTTGTAAAAAATAATGCAGCAGGAATAATAATCGTGCCCACAAGATCAATATGCTTAATGGGATTGAGTGTTAGACGTCCTAACAAACGCGCGGTAGGATCACCTAGCTTATTGGCAACCCAACCATGCGCGACCTCGTGCACAGTAATGGCGAATAGAATCGGAATGCCGTAGATTAAAGTGTTCTGTAGAATAGTGAGTGGAGACATCATGTGAAAATAATCCTAGGTATAGATCCTGGCTCGCGTATTACAGGGTACGGCATTATCCGTAGCGATGGCCAACGCCACCAGTATATAGCCAGCGGCACGGTCATCGCTACTCGTGCGGAAACACTGCCAGAGCGCTTATCATTGATTTTCGGGGGCATTGCCGAAATTATCCAACGTTATACACCTGATGAAAGCGCCATTGAAGATGTATTTATGGCTAAAAATGCGGGTGCTGCTTTAAAATTAGGCCAGGCCAGAGGAGCTGCGATCACAGCCATGGTATCCAATGGATTAACCGTCTCAGAATATGCCGCTCGCTCGGTGAAACAAGCAGTCAGCGGTCATGGGGCTGCCGATAAAGCACAGGTACAATATATGGTGAAATTACTGCTGAATATACGCGGCACACCGGCAGTTGATGCGGCAGATGCGCTGGCTGTTGCTATTTGTCATGCGCAAAGCAACCGTAACCTACTGATAAAAAATAACATCACACAAGCAGAAGGAGCTTTAATATGATCGGTCGCATGCGCGGTATTCTGCTTGAAAAATCACCTCCCCATTTATTGATTGATGTACAAGGTTTGGCGTACGAACTACAAGCCTCCATGTTCAGTTTTTATCGCCTGCCTGCAATCGGACAAGAAGTCACCTTGCATACACATTTAATTGTTCGCGAAGATGCGCATCTGTTGTATGGTTTTTTTGAGCCACAAGAGCGTGTGCTGTTTCGCGGTTTAATTAAAGTCAGCGGGATAGGCCCTAAAGTTGCGCTGGCGATTTTATCCGGCATAGAACCCGATGCGTTTGTGACGAGCGTCATGCAAAACAATACAGATAGCTTGGTACGTATTCCTGGCATTGGTAAAAAAACAGCCGAACGTTTAGTGGTAGAAATGCGCGATCGATTGAATGACTGGAAAACTGAAGCAGGCAACAACATCAGTCAGTCTGTTTTAAGCGGCGATAAATCTACACAAGAAGCGATCAGCGCGTTGATGGCATTAGGCTATAAACCTGTAGAAGCACGCCAAGCGGTTGCGCTGGCGGCTAAAGAACATCAATCCAGTGAAGCGATTATCCGCCACGCATTGCGTGGCATGCTAAAAGAACAATAAAACATGATACAAGCCGACCGTTTAATCAATGCAGAAAGTTTAGATGACGATGTTCGCTTCGATCGCGCCATTCGACCCAAATCATTATCCGATTATGTAGGACAACCCGTTGTCTGCGAACAGATGGATATTTTTATTCGCGCCGCACGAGGACGCAACGAAGCACTCGATCACGTACTGATTTTTGGCCCGCCCGGGTTAGGTAAAACCACACTGGCGAATATTATCGCTGCAGAAATGGGCGTGGGCTTAAAACAAACTTCTGGTCCCGTGCTTGAAAAAGCAGGTGATTTAGCAGCGCTGTTAACTAATTTACAACCCAACGATGTATTGTTTATCGACGAGATTCATCGTTTAAGTCCAATGGTTGAAGAAATATTGTACCCCGCGCTGGAAGATTATCAGTTGGATATCATGATTGGCGAAGGCCCTGCCGCACGTTCAATCAAGCTAGAGTTACCCCCATTTACGCTGATTGGCGCAACAACACGCGCAGGATTGCTCACCTCTCCATTGCGCGATCGTTTCGGTATCGTGCAACGCTTAGAGTTTTATAATGCAAAAGATCTGACCACGATCGTTGAACGCAGCGCACGTATTTTAGGTGTACATATCGACGCACAAGGCGCGCATGAAATTGCCAAACGTTCTCGCGGCACACCCCGTATCGCCAATCGATTACTCCGTCGTGTCCGTGATTTTGCGGAAATAAAAGCGGATGGCACCATCACGCAAATGATTGCAGACCAAGCACTGACAATGCTGCAAGTAGATGCGTGTGGTTTTGACACCTTGGATCGTCGACTACTCTTGACGATCATCGAACAATTCAATGGCGGCCCTGTTGGTTTAGACACGCTCTCAGCTGCCATTGGCGAACCATCAGATACCATCGAAGATGTGCTGGAACCTTATTTGATCCAACAAGGTTTTTTACAGCGGACACCGCGCGGTCGCGTTGCAACAAAACGCGTGTGGGAGCATTTTGGATTGGTGATGCCAGAGAGTTAAAGTGAACGGCGGTGTACTGGAAGACCTCCAATCAGCATATCGAGCTTATATTTTCCATTTGTTAAAAAAAAATTTACCGTCCTCTCTTTGAGATTCAAACTCTCTGCTATTTCAAGTCGACTTTTACCTTCTAGAATTTGTCTCAAACATTCAGCTTCACGTGAACTGAAGGTGACGATATTTTTATTTTCTACAAGTTTATTACTCATCGCACAGTGCCTCCATTTGGTTTCAAAAATTTTCTAGGGTCTGTTGACAATTCGCTAGGCCGCCGCAGAAAGCCTTGATTTTAGAGCACCGTAGCGCAGCATACGTTTTAGTATGTGAGCAACGGAGCACAGAAAATCAAGGGTTTATGCAAGGCATAGTAGAATTGTCAACAGACCCTAGCTGTCCCTTATAAAAAAATCTAGTTCTATAGAGGGTTATTAAACAATCGGGTCACATGATCTACTGTTGAGACTTAGTTTAAAATCAATCGTTTTACATGTAATAATTACCCCCTAAATCATGATAGGAAAAAAATGGAACTCTTAAAAAATAGCGACGCATATTCATTCGTAGACAATCAGCAAAGAAAAAAACCGTGGCTATATTGCTTTATTGCAACGCTATTCTTTTTTTATGAGTTTATTCAAATGAGCATGTTTAACGCATTAAGCCCTAGCTTAATTCAAGCGTTTGCGTTAACTGCCAGCGGATTAGGTAATTTATCTGCCTGCTATTTCTATGCCATGTTGATTACTCTTTTGCCAGCGGGATTACTGCTAGATCACGTCAGCACAAAAAAAATTATTCTCACCATGATGTCCGTTTCAGTGATTGGAACCATCTTATTGAGTTTATCTGATTCATTTACTGCCGCATTTTTGTCGCGATGTTTATCAGGGCTAGGCGGCGCTTTTGCTTTTCAAAGCGCTATTCGTGTCGCAAGAGATAACTTCCCTCCTTCCAAATTAGCCTTTATCAGCGGTCTGATTATCACGTTTGGCATGTTGGGCGGTGTTGTTGCACAAACACCTATGACACTGCTAGTGCAGCATTTCAATTGGCATCAAGTGCTATGGATATATGCAAGCTTAGGTATTATTTTTCTCATCGTTATTAGTGCCGGATTGCCGAATAAAAAACCGATCTCCCCACATAAAGAAAACAGCACCGAAAAAAAGCCTGCCTTATTGGAGAAAATAAAATTAGCGGTATGCAATCGCCATACGTGGTTAGGAGGTCTATATACTGCTTTACTTAATTTACCAGTACCCGTATTAGGCGCTACCTGGGGCAGTTTATATTTGATGAAAACACATGACATGTCTCATGTAGAATCTTCTACGGTTGTCAGTATGTTATTTTTTGGCATCATTATCGGATGTCCTTTATTTGGCTGGTGTTCTGATACATTAAAAAAGCGCCGCTTGCCTATGTTGCTGGGCGGATTTTTCTCACTGATCATCATTTTATCTATCATTTATTTGCCGGATTTATCCAAGACAAATCTCATGGCGCTGTTTTTTATTCTTGGCTTATTTTCAAGCGCACAAACGATTGGTTATTCAGTGGTTGTAGGAAGCAACCCACGCGCCAGCAGTACAGCACTTGGTATTGCTGCTTTAGTCATCATGGGTATTGAAGCGATGTCCGAACCATTTTTTGGTCGGGTGATAGATTATTACTGGAAAGGTCAAGTCGTTAACCACCTGCATATTTACACTGCAGATAGTTTTAAGACGGCAATATTGATGATTCCTATCGCGTTTATTATTGCTTTGGTGGCTTGCTTCTTTTTGAAAGAACCATTTTTTATGACCCAAAAAAATAGTGGGAATAAAAAATCATCCTGAAATCATTTTTTCGGGTCTATGTCGTTTTGAGTGGGTAAATGAAGTCCAGTTTCCCGCATAAAAAGTAAATCATATTGATAAAATTGTCTGTCTTGCGGTATCCCCTGGCTCGTCTTTTTGCTAGTTGGATTTTGCTGTTAGTTTCAGTGCATAGGCCTCAAATAACAGGCTAAATCCACTTTCTTTTCTCGCCCATGGTGTTTCCACGAGCACTACTTTTCCCTCTGAATTTTTAATGCGAGGAACTCGGCAATGCAAATAACATTTGTGCTGAAAAAAATCTAAATGCCTCCAGGTTTTATCTACCGTGTCATGCGCTTTGCATGCTTTTCCTGAATTATCTAAAAAAGTAGCACCTCTCTCAAAATCAATTTCAATGTGTAACTCACGCCCTCCTGGTGTTTCTTTAAAGCTTCATTTCTCTAATTTCCAGGGGCTGCTTAAGCCTAAACCCATGGCAAATATTTGTTCGCTGTTCATCTGTTTTGATCCTCATTTTTGGGAGGGCTATATTTTGCCTTACCCACTCGAAACGACATAGAGCCATTTTTTCTCTCTGCTAATTCTGATACAACCACGAACAAAATGTGACGATTCTGAAAATTCACGCTCGCCATATTTGCTATCTAAATATATCAAAGCAGGATCGTCTTTAGGCATCTCGCCAGTATTTAGAATTTTATTCTTGTAACTCCCTGTTGCATGACTGTGAAAATAAGTAAATTTAACTTTTTTCAACACATCCAGCATCAGCGTATTTTCTATTTTTAAATGCCCAGCAATAGCCGCTTCAAAAAAATTTTCCATCAAATCATGCAGTAAAAGTAATTCATTCATAGTGCTGGTTGGACTTCTAAAACTAGGCAAAGAAGTCAGCAGATTAGAAGCGTGGTAAGAATAATAGGCTGGGGAATCATCAATCCCGCTCGCTGAAAAATGATGCGGATGCATCATAGTAGGCACATATTGCTTCAGATTGTAATGTTCAATAAGGGCGCTTTGTAAGCCTTTCACAGGCGCTGCCACCTCCGATGCTCCAGCTGCTTTCATGCCAGGAATATCACCCAATGCAATGTCGGCAACATGCTTTAAAATATCAATATGTAGTGGATTTGGTTTGTGCCCACGAGCAGATAATGTAGTAGCAAATAAATCCCAAACTACATTTCGACTTTTAACGTTACGCACATATTCAGATAATCGCCAGGCCTGTTCTAACAAAAAATGGTGGAATTTAATCCAATCTATATTTTTTCGATCTTCCTCCATCCACTCCTTTGGGAAAAAATAAATTTCTTGATACCAGGGATGATTGAAATTTATTTTTTCCCAAAGGAGTG
>JBIIEG010000057.1:0-6423 GCA_044237955.1 Gammaproteobacteria bacterium | reverse complement strand
CGTCGTGTATTCTTGCTGAGCCTAATACCCTCTACCCCACAAGAAGTTTTTACAGAACGCGCTATCAGCCTTTGCATCTCAGCAGGGTCTTGCAGGTAGGGATTAGTTTTGATAAGTGGTTCGGTTTTCATAGTGATAATTGTAGCATAAGAGCTCAACATATATTCATTCGCACTTAGTTGTGAATACACCACCATTTGGTTCTAAAACCATGAACATCAAACAGCTAAAATCGCTTATTGCACAGGGAGAATCAGAAACCCTGGAATTCAAAACATCTACTGCGCAGCTAAAAGCAGCTTGTGAAACGCTGTGCGGTTATATGAATGCAAAAGGCGGTATGGTTCTTATTGGTGTACGTAATAATGGTGAGATTATTGGCCAAGATGTGACGGATAACACGCGACAAGAAATCGCCAATGAACTGCGAAAATTTGAACCTGCTGCTCAGATTGCAGTGGATTATGTAAAAGTAGGGGATAGACAAGTTATCACGATGCAAGTACCGGCTGGGAAACATTCACCTTATGTTTATGACGGCCGACCTTTTGAGCGTACTCAAAATTCCAAAGGTAGGATGACGCAACATCACTACGAACAATTACTCGTTGAGCGAGGCCAGTTAAACCATTCGTGGGAAGATTATCCTGCAGAAGGCTATGACCTTGATTCTTTGGATCACGAAGAGATACATCGTACTGTCGCTGAGGGCATATACAAAAATCGTATACCTGCCAGCGCTTCAAAAGACGATGTAAAACAAATACTAACGCGCTTAAAACTGTTGAGCGAAGGAAAACTGAAGCGAGCTGCCATTGTCCTTTTTGCCAAAGAAGAGTTTCTTGATTTGCCGCAGTGTCTAATCAAAATGGCGCGTTTTAGAGGCACGGATAAATTGGGAGATTTTATAGACAACCAACGGATAGAAGGTCATGCGTTTAAGCTTTTAGAATCAGCAGATGCCTTCCTTCGAAGACACCTGCCTATCGCCAGCTTTTTTAAAAAAGACCAATTCCAACGTATCGATAAGCCTGCGCTGCCTGTGTTTGCCGTACGCGAAGCGCTTATCAACGCACTTTGTCATCGTGACTATAGCAATCGCTCAGGTTCTATTTCTTTGGCAATTTTCGATACGCACATAGAGATATGGAATAACGGCGCATTGCCTAGAGAAATAAAATTGAAAGACTTGAAACACCATCATGAGTCTATGCCTAGAAACGAACGCATTGCGAAAGTATTCCATGCAAGAGGCCTTATTGAAACGTGGGGAACAGGCACGAATAAAATGATTGATGATTGTCGTGCAGAGCGCATTCCTGATCCTGAGTTTAAAGAGAGGACAGGTGGGTTGGTGGTTATTTTTAAATTTAAGGAGCCGATTGGGAGAACACAACCCAATGTTACCGTTATAGAGCCACAACTAAGCGCCAGACAAGAAGCTATTTTTGATGCCATACAAAAGCACGGGGCTATGAGCACCCTTCAGTTACTGGATATTTTAGTAAATCCCCCATCTCGACGTATGGTGAGAATGGAGCTGGATTATTTGAGGAAAATAGATTTGGTTGAGATGGAAGGGTACGGAAGAAGCGCATTGTGGAAGGCCAAGCCGTAAATCATGGGTTTGGAAGAGTGTCTAGTGTTAGGGGAAATGAGGAAGAACGGGGAAGAACGGGGAAGAACGGGGAAATGAAAGAACTCAATTTCCCTATGTTTAGCCCATAGGTAAGCCAGCAGGAGTGAGGGTATGAATCACATTATCACTTGCTAAACCATTTCCTAAAATCAGGGTCATGTGACTTCGGTTTTGGTTCTGCAATAGGAGTTTGAACTCTAATGGGCACAGGAATGCTTGATCCAAAAATTAGTGCTTGTTGTCTTGGCAAGCCAGCAATTCTGTTTAGTTCTAATTTATCTACCCACTCGCTGGCAGAACTTATCATTTTCAAATCTTGATCAGATGTCAGTCTGAAGACAACCCATGTCCCGCATTGAGACAATACTGTTGGTGATATTTCTGAAGGTCTCTGCGTGCTAATAAATAAACTAAGGCCAAATTTTCTTCCTTCTTTGGCAAGACGCTCACAGGCTAAATTTTGACGGCCACCTTTGCCGTCTCCAACGTCTCAAGTAATTATCTTGATAAAAAATTGGTTAGAAAAGATTTGATTTCCGAATGTGCTGAAGAAAGTAGCGGGGTTAATATGATGCCTGTAAATAAAAATGCTATGTATGATTTGTATCTTTGAATTTTTTTATCCATACTTCCTTGCTGGTTTAAGACCCCGACCTTTAGGTCGGAAGGAGCGCCTGCTGCGAACGAAGTGATGCAGCTTTATAGGTGCGGATTTGTGAGGGGTTCATTCCCCTCCCAAATCTTAGTTAGCCCGCAGGGATTCCTTCGTTGACTCATCCCAGTTATTTCCATAGGTGGGAAAAGCAATCTATAAAAATTAAATGCAATTCGCATTAAAAACAAAAATACAAAAAAAATATAGATATATGTTCCTACTAAAGTAATAGATGAAAGATCAAGTTTTGAGAGAAAATTTTTGTTACTGCTATAGACGAGCCATAAAGATATCGGATAAGAAAAAATGGCAACAAATAAATTGTAAGTATGTTTTTTGTAAAGCCAGTTTCTTTTGAGGGATTTTTCTTTGAAGAAAGTATCAAGTACCTTGCCAACACCATTTGCCCAATTGAAATCATTTCCAACGACTCTATAGTTGCTTTGATTTGGGGTTGGAGACAGATAAAGGTTGGAAAGGTCAAGTAAATCAATGGATGAAAAATCCAAATTTACTTCGAAAACATTTTTCATCTCTCTATTGCCAAAAATACTTTTAAAATAAGTAAAAATTGTTGAAAATTTTATACTTCTAATATTTTTTAGATCTCCGCTTGCTTGTAGTTCTGAAAAATCAGTTACATGCTTAACAATGTTCCTTGTGGTAGTTAGTACTATCCATATAGCAGTAGAATTTTTCATGCCGTCAATAATTGAAAGTGCCTTTACCGGTTTTTTTGTTTCAGCAAATTCTTTTTGAATGGCTGATATCTCTAACTCTACTGCTTTTTCAGCTTGAATTTTAAGCTTTTTAAATACCTCTTCAAAGTCACTTATCTCGAAACTTCCAGCACCTATTTTTCTTTCATCGACTGTAAGTTCACAAGAGAAATTTGTTTCTATATTATTGGTCTGCATAAAAAATTCCTTTAAAGATGCACAATAGCCTTATAGCTATTTTATGAATTTTTCAAGATGGGGTAGTGCTCTCTTGTCATTTAAAAAAAGCTGGTAATCAACAGATGGGCGTTTTCTAAATAGGGAAAGACCCAGAGTTAGAGTGTTATGTTCCTGAAACAAGTGCCCCCTTATTTGGGAAAGACCCAAAGACCGGATAGCGGCTTATAATTAGAGTGGTGGGCCGTGTTGGGATCGAACCTGCGACCTATTGATTAAGAGTCCCCTCGAAGCTACTTTCAGCAATATCCCACAACACAAAATAACAGTAAAAATAAGGGGTTAGCTTCGTTGTCGTGTTGTGAGGTGTTGCTGAAATTTGTCGTTATTTACGGCTGAGTGCCCCACCAGTGCCCCATGTTTGTAGGAGAGCAAAGGATTGATTTGTAACTTGGCCTTGCTATAATGATTGCAATACAACCGCCACGCCTATGGAACCTTTGAGTTCTACGCGTAACCTTGGCGGTTTTTTTATACCTGGAATTTAAAAACATCATGTCTAAGCCTTATCACAAGAAACCTCTCACTTTTGAAGGGCAGCTGACCCAACTTCAAGACCGTGGCCTGACTGTTAATGATCCCAAAGTCGCTTTAAGTACTCTGTCTCATATTAGCTATTACCGTTTAAGTGCCTATTGGCACCCGCATCGCAAACGAGATGGGAGTGGTGTTGTTCTGGATGATTTTATTTCCAATGCTTCTTTTGAAGAAGTGCTTGCGCGTTATGAGTTTGACAGAAAATTGCGTTTACTTATTTTAGATGCGATTGAGCGTATTGAAGTTTCTTTACGCACCCAAATAACTTATCACTTAGCTCATCAATATGGTGCTTATGGGCATACTTTTTCGACTAATTTTCATCCGCAATTTAAACATCAGGAATGGTTAAAAGAATTAGAGCAGAAAGAGGCTGTTCGCTCTCAAGAGGAATTTATACGTCACTTCAAAGATGCTTATGAGGGATTTCCCAGACTACCAGTCTGGATGGCGACAGAAGTGATGTCATTTGGTTTGTTATCAAAGCTTTTTAAAGGACTGGCATCCAATGACCAGAAAGCTATTGCTAAAATTTACGCTATACATCCTAAAGCACTGGCAGATTGGCTTCATGTATTAACCTATGTAAGAAATATTTGTGCGCACCACGGAAGGCTGTGGAATCGTAAACTAGCTATTCGCCCCTCCCTAAAAGGACTCGGGAAAGATTGGATGTCTCCACAACCATTGGATAATGATAAGTTATTTATCGTTATTCTGATTATGAATCAGCTTCTTAAGATCAACAATAACGATACTGATTGGCGAAAAAATTTTGAGGCATTGATGTTGCCTATAACAAAAAATACACGCCTTTGTAAAAGCATGGGATTTTTAGAGGATTGGGAAAAGCATAAGCTATGGGCAACTAAAGCCACACACTAAAGCGTAACAAATCACCGAACTTGCGAAGATTTAAAATTAAAAGTTGCAAGTTCATCCCACTAAGACCCACCGGACAATTTTGCCTTTATATAGTGGAAATCTATCCCCCTGTTTTACAGCTCGCCGATGCGTCATATCTTCCTCTGGCACATAAACACCATCTTTATCGCAGATATTGTTATAAGAATTACCCAAAGCTACAGGCTTATTATGTTTCATGCTCTCCTCCGTTTTTAAATTAAGCATGGCCAAAAGTATAGACTAGATTTGGCGAGGCACTACTTAGTCACTCTGCTGAGCAGAACAGCATCCTCTTCTAAAATATAATTTGCCTTAACCTTTTTAACTCTCTGTTATATGCAGCAAGCTCCCGCTGCGTACCTCTATTCACTGCATCATAAGCGCCATGTTTCCGAGCATTCAACTTGCTGATTTCTTTTCCAGCTACAGTTTTAGCCCCGCTTGATTTTTCCCAGGGTTTCCATCGGTGAATGGCTTGCGATTGAAGCAATCGGCGCTCTGCTGTCCACTGTGTCATAGCTAGTCTCCAATAGTTCGTTTTCAAGATTGATAATTTTTTTCGATTTTCTTGGCTGCTTTTTGAGTGCAGTGTTATTTACCTGTTGATTCGTCGCATTATTTTGCTGGCGAATAAAAGTGGCAGATCGTGGCTTTTTTAGTTCTGCTAGCGTAGCAATAGTCGTTCTACATTGTTTTTGTGCTTTAAAAGCAATGTCGCTAAAAGTCTGTGCATGCTCTAAATATTCACTCCTAGCGGTTCTTGACATGTAGTTATAAAAAACAGCATCAAGAACGCTGACCTGATTGAGCAATATTTGCTCTAACTCTTCCATATCCCCTTTAAATACTTGCCCGTTCTTTTTGAATAATTCTGTAAAAATATCTTCTTGCTGCAGCGTATCTCCATCTTTATCCAGGAGTGATTTAATGAGAGAGGATGCCATGCAAGGAGAAGACAAAAATATTTTGGCGCTCGTTATGTCGCTTTCTTTATCCTCTGCTGTCTTTGACGTGATGTTTTTACGGTTTTGTTTTTTTGTTTTTGGCATGTTGAAAAATTCCGATTTGTATTTTAATTGATTGGGCCAGCACAAGAATAATTCACAAATTGCACAGGTTTTTGCGAAGCATGATTCAAATATTGAAATGAGCCAGGATGAAACCATAGGCCTATTTTTCCCTCCCATTCGCCATTGCGTTGCTTATCACAAATCCAAAGTGCGTCACATTGGTTAAGCAAGTCTGCATCGGCCTGCTTACCCTGCATCAATAAAGTTTGTACAGATGCCTCTTTAGCTTTGTTTCTCCACACAGCAAAACAGTTGTCTGCTAAATCAGTGAGTGAACCTGTGCCTTTGGCAGCAAATCCCGCTGAAAAACACATCGGGCCTTGCTTCCTTGTTTGAACGCGTCGCGCGAAATAAATTCGCACTTGTCCCAGCCGGGAGAATTCAGCCGGTCAGGGGGAAGAACTGAGTCTCTCCCCCCTGACAACCCATAGGCGTCAAGCTAAGGAAATGTTTCATACAAAAACCTCCTGGCCTGCAGCATCCATTAGCTTGTGATAAGTAGCCCGTCTTTTTTTTCTGTACCTATCTTTTAGCCTACATTCCCACCCCTTCAGTAAGATTTTTTTGAATTAAAGGGCAAATAAGCTATCTTCCATGTTTTCAATGAGAAGGAGCTTATAAGATGCTGGAAATTTCTGGGAATGAACTCAAAACATTGAC
>JBIIEG010000056.1:0-6434 GCA_044237955.1 Gammaproteobacteria bacterium | reverse complement strand
GATACACTGCACTAGAAGAATGGCTGTTGAAGAAATACTGAATGGGTATAGCAATGAAGGGTAAAAAAGGTTGGATTCCTGCGGAGTGTGTTTCGACTATTTTTTAAGGGCTTCTAGCTTCAACACGCTATCCAAATCACTCAACCGCGCAATGGCCATCAACTGTGATGGCACATTGATAAATCGTGTGTATTTCCCTGCTTTTTTCGCATCTCGTGCTAGCGCTGTTAGCAAGGCCAAAGTTGGGCTATCACAGGCCGTCACATCTTGAAGATCGATTTGGATATCAGTTAGTGGTTCACGAATTGTTTTTATCAGTTGGGAGCCAGACTCACGTAAGCGAACAACGTTATCAACATTCAATGCACCACTGATTTTTAAACAAGAGTTATCTTCACTTAATTTTATTTCTGCTGTCATCAGTGCCGTTGGTTTTGTTGTTGCAATTGTTTGATCAAACCTGAAAGACCATTTGTGCGTAAAGCATCGGCGAATTGTGAGCGATAGTTTTCTACAATGCTGACGCCTTCAACGCTGAAGTCATACACTTTCCATTGGCCATCCAATAGTACAACTCGATAAGAAACAGAGACGCTTTGACCATTGTTCTGGTCGATCGCACTGCTCACTTGTGCGCGGTTACCGGATATGCCGCCGCGTATAGGAAAGAATCGTACCTTTTGGTTGTCATAGGAAGAAAGTGCATTGGAATAAGTGCGTGTGATAAATTGGATAAATTCCTGTTCAAATTGATTGCGTTCAGCAGGCGAAGCGGCAGCCCAATATTTGCCCACGACCAGTTCTGACATGCTGCTTAAATCTACGTTAGGCAACAATACGCTTTTAACCAACGCGTATAATGCACGGTCATTGCGGTCTGTCATTTTTGACAGCGAGCTGAGCAATTGATTAGAGACATTTTGCAGCATGTCGACTGGTGAAGTCTGGGCATAAGCCCACGAGCTCATCAGCAGTAAAAGAGACAGTGAGATGCATTTTAATCGATAGAAAGTTTTCATGGTTTTGAGTTCTCAAGTGGTTTATTTTGAAAGCTATAGAGAAACTGACCAATTAGTTTTTCCAAAATCATGGCGGAATTGGTTGTTTCAATGATTCCCCCCTCCTTGAGAAACGTCTCAGCGTAACCGGGTGATAAATTTATATAGTTAGAACCCAGTAAACCCTGTGTATAGATGCTGGCGGACGTATCCACTGGCAACTGTGCTTTAGCTGGATCAACCAGCAATGTTACTTTGGCGCGAAAGTCATTTTTGTTTAATGCAATATTACTTACCTCGCCCACAGATACACCAGCGATCAAGACCGGTGCTCGTACCTTCAAGCCGCCCACGTTATCGAAGTCGGCTGTTATCTTATAATAGCTCGCTTTGCCGGCATATCCAGTCAATCCACTTACTTTCAGCGCTAAAAATGTAAGCGCTACAACGCCGAGTATCATAAAAAGGCCGACTAGAATTTCTGTGAGTTTTTTTAGCATATGTTTTTTTTTAGTGTTTTTAAAAAGTTAATTAAGAAAGAAAAAGATCACCATCCCTTTAACATAACAGACGTCAATATAAAGTCTAAAGCCAGTGTCGCCAACGAGGCATACACCACAGTTTTAGTCGTTGCACGACTGATGCCAATTGCATTGGGAATCGTGTAATAGCCTTGATAGACAGCAATCCAGGTTATAACAAAACCAAACACAATACTTTTGATCACGCCATTTATCACATCATCATAAAAGTTAACGGCAGCCTGCATGTTTGACCAAAAAGAACCGCCATCAACGCCGAGCCATTTCACACCCACCAAATAACCACCGTAAATGGCAACCATATCAAAAATAATCGTCAAAATCGGCATGGAAATAAGGCCTGCCCAAAAACGTGGTGCGATGATTCGCCATAAGGGATCGACCGCCATCATTTCCATACTTTCTAACTGATCTGTTGCGCGCATCAAGCCTATTTCAGCTGTCAGTGCGGTGCCTGCACGTCCTGCAAATAATAAAGCGGTGATCACAGGCGCTAATTCTCGCGTCACGCTGAGCGCCAATAATTGGCCTAGTTCTTGCTCGGCACCAAAACGTTGAAGGGTGTTATGTGCTTGCAGTGAAACAACCATCCCGATGAATAGTGCAGATAGTATGATGATAATTAAAGACAATACGCCGATGAAATACAGCTGTTCTACGAGCAGTGGAAAACTTCGCTGCAAGCGTGGTTTTCGTACCAGAACGCCGAACAGAAAAATGCCAGAAATCCCTAATTTTCTCGAGAATGCCAGGCCGCTTTGACCCAATTTTTGAATTTGGTTGAATATGGGTGCGATCACGACAGGAGGTCCTCAGCATAATTATTAGCAGGGTAATGAAAGGGTACCGTGCCATCGGCTAATCCGTGAATAAATTGATTGACCGCAGGAGACTGTTCTGCGAATAGTGCTTCTGGTGTGCCATCGAAGATGATTTTGCCATTGGAAATTACGTAGACATAGTCAGCAATGCTGGCTGTTTCGGCTACGTCATGCGACACGACGACGGAGGTCAGTCCCAAAGCGGTGTTAAGTTGTTTAATGAGTTTGACAAGTACGGCCATGGTAATGGGATCTTGACCTGTGAAGGGTTCGTCGTAGAGCATCAGTTTAGGGTCAAGCGCCAATGCGCGGGCCAGTGCGACCCTGCGTGCCATGCCGCCAGATAGCTGACTTGCCATTAAATCGCGCGCCCCTCGTAATCCAACGGCTTCTAATTTCATCAGTGCAATATCACGCAGCATATCTTCTGGCAGGCGTGTGTGTTCGCGCAGTGGAAAGACAACATTTTCAAATACATTGAGGTTAGTGAACAGTGCGCCACTTTGAAACAGCATGCTGATTTGGCGACGCATTTCATAGAGTTTGTGGCGACCAAGGCGGTGTATATTGATACCATTGACTATAACTTCACCTGCAGTGGGTTTGAGCTGACCACTGATGAGGCGCAGGAGGGTTGTTTTGCCGGTGCCGCTGGGACCCATGATGGCGGTGATTTTGCCGCGCGCGATATCTAAGTTTATGTCGTCAAAAATGGTGCGGGCATCTCGTTTAAAACTGAGGTGGCGAATTTTAACGAAAGTGTCGTCTGTTGTAGGTTGCGCGAAAGTCATTGGTTTCTTGTTAGTGCTGGGCAAAGCGGGAAATTATAGCTGGAAACGTAGTGCCTGCATAGCATACAATTCCCATCCGTTATTCCAACTTTTTGGCCACTTATACCTATGTCTCATCACCCCCCCAACGACCAGAAGCTGCTTCAATTCGGTCAAAAAGTATTTGAATTAGAAGCGCAGGCAATCAGCTTCTTAAAAGACAGTCTTGGTGCTAATTTTATACAAGCCTGCCACCATTTATTAGCTTGTAAGGGCCGTATTGTCGTTGTGGGCCTTGGAAAATCAGGGCATATTGCCCGAAAAATTGCGTCCACGTTTGCCAGTACAGGCAGCCCTTCTTTCTTTGTGCATGCAGCCGAAGCCAATCATGGTGACGCGGGGATGATTACAAAGAATGATGTATTGTTGGCTATTTCCAACTCAGGCGAAACTGTTGAACTGATCAATATGTTGCCACTGATTAAACGTTTGGATATACCACTGATCTGTTTGTCAGGCGCTGCGGATTCAGCATTGGCAAAAGCAGCGACGGTTTATCTGGACGTCAGTGTGTCAGAAGAAGCATGCCCTTTAGGTCTTGCGCCTACTTCCAGTACCACAGCCACTTTAGTAATGGGGGATGCTTTAGCAATTTCTCTCTTGCAGGCCAGAGGATTCACAGCCGATGATTTTGCGTTGTATCACCCAGGGGGTCAGTTAGGCAGGCGTTTATTGCTTAAAGTGAGTGACGTGATGCGTACCGGAACAGCCATTCCAACAGTATCTGCTGATGCAAAATTACATGACGCCCTCATTGAGATGACACAAAAAAATGTGGGTTTTACGACTATCCTGGATGCACAAAATCGCTTACAAGGCATTTATACCGATGGAGATGTGCGTCGAAGTTTAAATTATGGGGTCGATGTTTATCGTACGGAAGTGCGTGAGATTATGACTAAAAACCCTAAAACTATTTCAGCAGATAAATTAGCAGCAGAGGCGATGCACATGATGGAACTCTATAAAATCACAGGTTTATGCGTGGCAGGTGAAAATCAAGAACTAGAAGGTATTATACATATTCATGATTTACTGAAAGCGGGGTTGGCGTAATGTTGCAGGATATATCAGAAAAAGCTGCCAAAATTAAATTGTTGCTACTGGATGTAGATGGCGTTATGACGGATCGAAAAATTTATTTTGCAGATACAGGGCACGAATATAAGGCATTTAATGCGCATGATGGTTTTGGTATTAGGCTGCTGCTTTCTACACAGGTAGAAGTGGGTGTCATCACGGCGCGTCGATCTCCCATGGTAGAAAGACGCATGGGCGAACTCGGTGTAAAACATCTTTATCAGGGTCAGGAAGATAAAAGAAATGCTTTAAAAACGCTGATGGAGAAATTACAACTCAGCGCAGATCAAATCGCTTATGTGGGTGATGATTTGCCTGATTTGCCGCTGATGCGCAGTGTGGGTTTAGGGATAGCGGTTGCTGATGCGTGTGAGTACGTGCGTCGTCATGCAGATTGGGTGATTGAAGCAGCAGGCGGCAAGGGCGCTGTACGTGAGGTATGTGAGTTGATTATGCAGGCGCAGGGGACATTGTCTCCTGCCTGTGAACGTTATTTATCATGATAAAATCGAACTATAGAAATGCGATAATGACGTTGCTGTTCCTGTTCGCTTTATTTGCCAGCATTTGGTTCACGCAGCGGTCTTTTTTGAATAGAGAAGATGTCAATATAAGCCAGCCAACAACGCCGGATTCGTTTATGGTGGATATGGAGTACACCGGTTTTGATGCAGCAGGACAATGGAGTAGCCGCCTTAAATCCGCGCGTGTAACGCATTACCCTGATCAGGATAGCTCCGCACTGGAATCCCCCAAAATGACTTCTCGCTCAGGGCTGCTCACATGGATTATTTCTTCAAACCGTGGCACTGCCCGACAGGGGCTTAAAGTGGTTTATATGGTCGATCAAGTCGAAGTAGATCGCATCCATGCAACGAAAGGAAAAACGCTCACACTGCTGACAAGTACACTGGATGCGTATCCGCCAGAAAAATGGGCTCAAACAGACAAACCTGTGACAATTGTTCAGCCTGGCAGTACGGTACATGCGACAGGTCTTACAGCAAACCTGGATACAGGTGATATCTATTTACTTTCTCGTGTGGAGGGGACGTATGCATCACCCTCGAACTAGCATCTGCCTTTTATTTTTTTTGCTCGTCATCTCTCACCCTCTCTTTGCATTACAAAGCGATGCAGCGCAAACAGCACGTTTTGCTTCAGACAATGTTTCTTTTAATGACAACAACGGCACGACTATTTATTCAGGGAATGTCAAAATGGAGCAGGGAACTACGCATTTAATAGCTGATAAAGTGGTCGTTTATCGAAATAAAGATGGCAGTACAGACAAAGCAGTTGCGACTGGAAAATTAGCACACTACATCACCTTGCCTGATAACCAAAAAGACCCCGTCGATGCTTTTGGAGACAAGATTGAATATTACCCTCAAAAACACCTCGCCATTATTATCGGCAATGGTAACGTCATCCAATCAAAAAACAGTCTGAAGGGACCGTATATTATTTATGATATGGTTAAACAAACAGTGACCTCAGTGGCGCCTCCTTCTACACCTGCCGCAGAAAAAAAATCGTTAATTATTTTGCAGCCTTGGGATTTACCGGGGGAAAAATCTGAACCCCAGGTTCAAAATCGAGAGCAGAAATGATCACACTCAAAGCATTGCATCTAGAAAAACAATACCGACACCGTAAAGTCGTTAGAAATGTTAACTTAGAGATAAAACAGGGGGAGATCGTCGGCCTTCTTGGGCCTAATGGCGCGGGCAAAACAACCAGTTTTTATATGATTGTCGGGTTAGTTCGTGCAGACGCAGGGCAAATTTTGCTGGGTGATCAGGACATCACCTATGACCCTATTCATAAACGCGCACGTGCAGGCATTGGTTATTTGCCGCAAGAATCTTCCATCTTTCGCAAGTTGACTGTCGCGCAAAATATTTTAGCTATTTTAGAGTTGCGCAAAGACTTGAATCGCGAAGAACGTCAAACTTTATTAGCAAGCCTCATGCAAGAGTTGCATGTAACGCATTTGAAAGATACCCCTGGTTTTTCACTGTCAGGCGGAGAAAGGCGTAGAGTAGAAATCGCCCGCACACTGGCGATGGAGCCTCGCTTTATTCTGCTGGACGAACCTTTCGCGGGCATCGATCCCATTTCCGTCATCGATCTGAAGCGTATTATTCTGCATCTGCGAGA
>JBIIEG010000055.1:0-6478 GCA_044237955.1 Gammaproteobacteria bacterium | reverse complement strand
TAAAGAGCATATATCTATCATAAGCAAACCTTCAAAAACATGGATGTTTTTGGAGAGTCTACATGGATGTATTCACGACGTGTTTGCGTTGATAGATATATGCTCTTTAAATTACCTGGGGAGTTACGTTTTTCTTTTATATTTCTTTGCTCTATCTTCTCTATACCACACATCACCTGTCCACACTTTAGGTTGCGGGGGGAGATGTGCAATGGGCTAAATCTGACGTGTGTTGCATATTATCGGAATTCAGGTTACTACCCATGGGAATCAATTCTATTTTTGATATTTGTAAAGATTATCAGTAGTTTTGGAGTCAATTCAAATATTTGGTTTAAATATTTTACCATGAGCGATGGTGTATCTGGATATTCATGTGCAATGTGGTTTCTTGCCCTGCGCATCTCTTTCCATAATTCAGCATCTTCTATTAAACCTAAACGTTCCAATTTATTAACTTTATCCAATATGGTTAAGCTTTCCACATTCTCTTGTTGTGCTTCTAAAAATAAATCTATTATCTTTGCTCCAATAATATCCTGCAACTTTCCAAACCTATTTATTAATAAGTCTATCCAAGCTAAATCTTCTTCCGACAAATTTTCTACTATTTGTGCATTAATGGGAAATAAATTCTGTATATGCTTTAGTGCGGATTTAATTCTTTTTTCATGAATGTCTGCAACTTTTATTATTTCATTGGATTCAATCATATAATTCTTATTCCTTTGGCTTTTGCTATCTTATGTATTGGTAGGGGATATGGATCTCTTAACATATTTAAGACGATATCTATTTTTTGTTCACCAATCTTTTGTTCTAAGTCCCATAAAAAATCCGACTTCATTTTTATAGCCGCTTCTACACCATTTGCATCAGTCTCTATATATAAGTCTATGTCACCACCTTTCTTATCTAGATCGGCCCTAGAGCCAAAAAGCCATAATTTATCCCCTGGCAAGAAATTCTTAATAAATAAAGACTTTATTGCAGCTAGATCGTAGTCTGACAGTCTAACTTTTTTACTTCCTTTATCATCCATATTTCCTAACTCCCCAGGTGCTTTAAAAAAAATTCGATGTATGAGATAAGTTTCGCATGGACAAACGAGATGCACTAATTGATCAATTGCTTGCGGAAAACAAACATTTACAAGCACGGATTACCGAGCTTGTAAAGCGCTTGGGACTAAATACAGCAATTCCCGCCGCCCTGTTTCCCCAGTACTGGCGCGGGGTTCCAAAAAATTATTTCGTACATTTTTACCCATTAACTGGACGAACATGAGCAATGAGGGGTTGTCAGGGGTGAGAGAGGCAGTTCTTCCCCCTGACCGGCTGAATTCTCCCGGCTGGGACAAGTGCGAATTTATTTCGCGCGACGCGTTCAAACAAGGAAGCAAGGCCCGATGTGTTTTTCAGCGGGAATTGCTGCAACTTAATCAAACTGTCCCTTGGGATACACATTGCGTGGATTCCAAAACATATACCCACTCGATCCAAAATCATTCACCGCTTTCACTTGAATACGCATTCTGTCCTCTGCAAAATTGCCGCCTTTGAAAGCATAATCACGGAACGCCTGCAGCCAGGGTCTAAAACGTAAAGGAGAAGCATGGGTGCGTTTCTCGGCATTTTTCAACGTCAGATTCACAATTTCGTAAGCATGCGCGACTGGGTTCTGATAATTGGGAATACCAAACTGGAACCCTGAGGGATAAAGCATGAGCGATACAACGTCTACCGCATTGACGACTTTGTTAATATCCTGGCCAATACCGGTATCATCCGTATTCCATGCCGCATAACCAAAGATATCAGCAGATACCATCACGTTATAAGGCGCCAATGCTTTATGGGCTGCTTCTAAAAACCCGGTGATCGCAGTGGTGCGTGATGTGACGTTAGAGGGCTGTGAGAATGTAACACCGCGTGTATCAGGAAAACGCACGTAGTCGAATTGCACTTCATCAAAACCCATCTCTGCTGCTGCTTTAGCAACTGAAATATTGTAGTCCCATGCTTCTTGTCTGAAAGCATCAACCCATCTTAAGTTTTCTCTATCCCGATAAACACCCTCCCCTTTTTTAACTGCCCACTCGGGTTTAGCGGCTGCGAGCACATCATCTTTAAATACCACGATTCTGGCGATGAGATAGAGATTTTGTTGCTTTAAACTCGCTATCAATGCAGGTCCATCTTTCACCAGTATTTTTTCTTGCGCGCCAATTTCTTTCGCAAAGGGAACATCAACTTTGAAGTGGATGAGTCCACGGTCGCCCTTCACATCAATGACTAACGCATTCATGTTGTTGGTTTTGATCGTATCGAGTGCACCTTGTCGAAGCTGGCGACTGGTCACACCATAAGTGCTGAGATAAAGCGCTTTAACATTAAATGGGGTGAGTTCAATATCTGTGCCTGCTTCTAATGCGGAGGTAGCAACCTCTTTTCGTGCATAACCTGGCGCACGCAGTTTTAGCGTTTCTCCTGTAGCATCAATATTAAAAGCACCTTCTGCAGTTGTACGCACAACAGTATCGTTGACAGTCACGATGGCGCCTTCAATGGGCTTTTTCGTTTCTGCATCCACTATTTTACCGTCGTAAGCATATGCCAGCGTGGCAAACAGTAAACTGCCTACTAATACTGAGAAAGACCGAAAAAATTGTTTCATAAATATCTCCTTTAAAAAACGCGGGAATTGCTAGATTTTTAGGACTCTTTGGGGGCTTTATGTGTTGAAGTGCCTGCCGCAATTGCTTCAAAATCTTTGATGCTTTGTTCGCGTACAATCATATAACGTGGTTGTGACATGGGGTGTTCGGTTTGGCTGGCAGGACGACCATCGATACTAAAAGCCATGATATAACCCGCTTTTTCAGCGGCTTTTTCTAGTTCATCATTATAAATACCAAACGGCCACGCCAATAAATCTACCTGGATAGCCAGCTTTTTTTCAAGCACCGCTTTTGATTTGTTCAATTGTATATTGACGAGTTTCTGGTATTCCTCTGACGTCAGCTTTTTCTTTTCGCGATTAAAATTAGGATGCCAGTAAGTGTGTCCCTGAACATCGAATAGTCCTGTTTTTTGTAATGCTTGTAACTGTGCCCAGGTTAATGCATAAGAAGCGTTCGAAATAGCGGAGGGATAAATAAATAAAGTGACGGGAATATTGTATTGACGTACCAGAGGAAGCAGATCGCTGTAGACTGATTTATGACCATCGTCTACTGTAATGACAACAGATTTAGGCGCTGGCGCAGGGCCTTTACCTTGTAAATAACTCACTAGTGTCTTAAGCGAAATAACGGTATAACCATTCTCTTTCAGCCATGCCAATTGAGACTCAAATACACGAGTGGGCAGCGTCATGCTATCGACGGCGGTGGGTCCTAATCGGTGATAGGTCAAAATAGGCACACTGATTTTTTCTTCTGCTGATGCGACAATTCCGAAAAAACAAAGTAGCAAAAATAGAATAGCCTTAATTGATATGCGCATTTTTTCCCTGAACAAGTAGATTTTTTTAAAGCGCACAGGGTACAGTATTGGATTGGGTTTTTACACTAACTTATGGAGAAAAAACATGCTTTATTCATGGATGCAATTGATATTGATGCTGCTATTGATTCTACTGTCAGCACACACCCTCACCAATGCATTGGAATATGCAGGACAAAAACTCAACATCTCAGAAGGTGTCACAGGATCGCTGTTTGCAGCAGTAGCAACCGCACTGCCTGAAGCTTCTGTGCCTATCATTGCACTATTTGCAGGTACCAACCATGCAGCGGTGAATGAAGAAATCACCGTAGGCGCCATTCTAGGTGCGCCACTCATGCTCACAACACTTTCTCTCTTTTTGATGGCCTGTGCCGTATTAAAAACACGGGGTTTTAAAGGTCGGCTTCAACCTGAAAAAAAAGGCCTGGTGCGTGATCTTAATTTTTTTCTGATCGCTTTTTCTCTTGCAGCAATCGCCATGTATATACCCCACGAAACATTCCTCATACGTGTTCTCATTGGTGCTTTGTTAGTTGCGCTCTATATCGTTTATCTCGCATTCACGTTAAAAGCATCTAAAAAATTGGTTGCTGATGGACATGGCGTTGTGCCAGAAGATCCCTTACTGCTCACAAAAATTGGCTTAAAAGATAGGGGTTGGGTGATTGTCGCTCAAATCATTTTGGCACTGGGATTGCTGTTTTTGAGTGTGAAGGGGTTTGTACATGGCATAGAACATATTTCAAGCATTTTGCATGTATCTGCTTTGCTTCTATCGCTATTAATTATTCCGATTGCCACAGAGTTGCCTGAAAAAGTAAATAGTATTTTGTGGATTCGACGCGGAAAAGATACGTTGGCTTTTGGCAATATTACAGGAGCGATGGTATTTCAAGGGACACTGCTACCAGCACTGGGTATTTGGTTAACACCCTGGCACCCTAGCAAGGAGGTTTTATGGGGGATTATCGTGGCTTTGGTTGCGACAGCCTGGCTGCGAATCAATATAGCACTTCGGCCTTTGTCTGTGGGTGTTTTGTTATTCAATGGTGCTTTGTATGTGACTTATTTGTGGGTAACGCTGCATTAGTACAGCTGCATTAGTACAGCGTCACGCTAAGTAGTATTGTCATTCCCGCGAAGGCGGGAACCCATCCACAGCATGGCAGCAAGAACATAGATAGGTTCCCGCCTTCGCGGGAATGACAATACTACTTAAATAGCCAAAATTAGTGCGATGACGTACTAGTTTTTAACTTCTTCTAACCCCGCATCCACCGCTCTTCGCGCATCAAACACAAAACAATTCCCCTGAAAATACGCATCACCACATTGTTCAAAATAATTCAAAATACCGCCCTTTAACTGCCAGACATTCGTGAAGCCTTGTTTCATTAAATAAGCCGCCGCTTTTTCACAACGAATACCGCCCGTACAAAAAGTGACGATAGGTTTTGTTTTCATCGCATCAGGCAATGTTGCAACTGCATCTGGAAAATCGCTGAAATTTTCGATATTCAAGTGAGTAGCACCATCAAATGTACCCACATCAAACTCATAAGTATTGCGCGTATCCAGTATCACCATATCGCGATTTTCTGCATACCACTGTTTTAATTCTGCAGGTTCCACATAAGGCGCTGTTTCTTTTTCAGGTTCTATATCTGGTTGATTCATATAAATAATTTCTTTTTTGATACGCACGCGCATACGTCTAAAAGGCAGGTCATCCGATTCGCTTTTTTTATAGACCAAATCAGAAAATGCAGGGATGCTGCTGATCGCGTCGGTAAATTGTGTGATTGATGCTGGTGTGCCAGCGACAAATAAATTAATACCCTCTGTGCTCAGCAATATCGTCCCCATGATTGCATGTGTTGAGGCACTCTGTGCAAGTTGTTCTTTTAACAGCGAGAGTGTGTCGAGTGGTAATGCAATGAATTTATAAGCGGATAGGTTAATGTATTTCATAGTTTGCTCTAGAATTGTTTTAAATAAGCCGTTAACTGCGTCAGGGGTAATTGTAAACATCCCGGCCCTAATTGCCTCGACTGTTCTGCCAACGATACAATGATAAGCTCTTTTACTTTTGTGCCGAACTGTTTCACAAAAGCAGGTGGCAAAGGTGTTGATTTAACAGAATGAATACCCATTTTTGCATCAATCGCCAATACATGGCCTTTGTCTGTCTCGATGATAAAATCCACCTCTTCTCCTTCCTTAGTGTGCCACACAAAAACATGCCAGTCTTTGCCGTGATTAGAGATAAATTTCATGATCTCGGCAAATACTAACGTCTCAAACACATGCCCTGCCTGTGGGCTGATAAAAAAAGGATCCACTTCTGTCCACCCTTGCAAACGAACAGCAAGCCCTGTGTCTAAAAAATATAACTTGGGAGATTTGAGCAATCGTTTATTGAGGTTGTTTGAAAAAGCAGGCAAAAGACTGACGATTTGTGATCTTTCAAGCAGCGATATCCAGTCTTTAACCGTCACAGATTTAACACCACTGTGATTAGCAAATGCAGTGTAATTTAAAAATTCACCGGTTCTTGCAGCTAACATCCCAAGCACAGTATGAAACTCTTTTTGTTTTGAAATCCCTGCACTCAAGACAATTTCTTTTTCTAAATAGCTGCGAATATAGTCATTCAGATATTGGACAATAGACAAATGAGGATTCGTGTAAATTTCAGGCCAACCGCCTTTAAAGAGAATATCTTTGATGAGAATTTCAGGCCGTGCTTTTTTTATCTCATGCACGCTTAGGGTATTTAAATAATAATAGCTGGCCCTTCCTACCAAACTTTCTTTCACGTTTTTATCCAACAAGACCTGATTAGAGCCAGTGAGATAAATCAGCGGAATAATTTTTTTAGGGGACTTGGAAAATAAACGTTCTTTTTTTAGGCGATCCACCATGATTTTTAACGCAGGGAAAAGATTTGGCGCATATTGCACCTCATC
>JBIIEG010000054.1:0-6512 GCA_044237955.1 Gammaproteobacteria bacterium | reverse complement strand
GGAGCGCCTGCTGCGAACGAAGTGATGCAGCTTTATAGGTGCGGATTTGGGAGGGGTTCATTCCCCTCCCAAATCTTAGTTAGCCCGCAGGGATTCCTTCGTTGACGATTTATCTGAAGCCATTCAACAACAAAACGCCGTGCCGCAAGGATTATCATCTGCGATTTTTACGAAAGATCTACAACACGCAGAAAAGTTTTTATCGGTAGCAGGGAGTGATTGCGGGATTGCGAATGTGAACATTGGCACTTCTGGCGCAGAGATTGGTGGTGCATTTGGTGGGGAGAAAGAAACAGGCGGTGGAAGAGAGGCAGGTTCTGATGCCTGGAAAATGTATATGCGGCGTCAAACGAATACCATCAATTGGGGGAAAAATTTACCGCTGGCGCAGGGGGTGGAGTTTGTTTAAATCTGTAGGTGTAGACGGTGATTTTTTATCGGTTTTCTCGTGTGTGCCACAAGCGCAGCACGAATAGGGTGCGCTCCTGTATTTCATATCGCATCTCATAGTTTCCGACTAATATGCGACGTACCTCGCGTGGCTCAAATTCTTCCAGCCTTTCACCTATGCGTGGATTATCCAGCAGACTGGCTGGTGCAGCGGTAAGCGACTGGACAGTCCGTACCGCCGCCCGCTTATTCACGGGAGCCAAAAACTCATAAAGTCGCGTCAAATCGGATAGTCCTTTATTTGTCCATACCAATTTCATTCGTGCGGTATCTCCAATGGCGTGTCGGTACCCAGACTATCTGCCCAAGCTTGTACGGCCTGGTGGTCAATAACATGACCTGCATCTACATCAGCCAGTGCTTTTTGGGTCAGATGACTATGTTCTTCCTCTTTATCAATCCAGGCAGATAGCGCTTGTTTCACGATCCAGCCACGTGATCTCTCAAGGCGCGCTGCAAACTGATCAATTTTTTCAGCTAATGCGATTGGTACATGTGCGGTCAGCACTTTGGTATTGGTATGTGCCATTGTTATTCCCCCTGGTGTTGGTTACAATCTTACTTATAATCATAGTGATTAGATTTGATTAAATCAAGTATCGTCAGCATTTATCCTCGTGCCGTAAAACCTCGTCATTCATGACATAGCTTTATACATAACTCATGAAGGATGCTTCCCAGGGGTACTGTGACTCACAACCCTTCCTTCCCTCTCTCCTCGCGATACAGGTATACTCAGAAGTCCGCAAAAACGAGTTTTTTCTATGACCATTCTGAATATGACCGACCTTGTGCTGGAAAACCAGCGCGTCCTGATTCGCGAAGACCTGAACGTGCCGATGGAAGAGGGCAAAATCACAAGCGATGCACGTATTTTAGCAGCGATTCCCAGCATTGAGCATTGCCTGCGCAAAAATGCGCGTGTCATGATCCTGTCGCATTTAGGCAGACCCACCGAAGGGGAATATGATCCCCAATACTCTCTCAAACCCATCGCAGATCAATTGGGTCATTTATTAGGGCATCCCATCCGTTTTGTACAGGATTGGTTAGAGGGCGTAGAAGTAGCGCCTGGTGAAGTAGTGATGCTGGAAAACGCGCGTTTTAATCGTGGCGAAAAAAAGAATGATCCTGTGCTTGCTAAAAAAATAGCGGCTTTATGCGATATTTTTGTGATGGATGCGTTTGCTACTGCGCATCGTGCGGAAGCATCGACTTGTGGTGTCGCTGAATTTGCACCGTGCGCTTCGGCGGGGCCTTTATTGATTGCAGAACTTAACGCGCTCACTAAAGCATTAAAAACCCCCAAACAGCCTGTGATTGCGATCGTAGGCGGCTCTAAAGTTTCTTCTAAATTAACGGTATTAGAATCTCTGCTCAATAAAGTAGATCAGTTGATTGTTGGTGGCGGTATTGCAAATACGTTTATTGCCGCTTGTGGATTTAATATTGGTAAATCACTGTACGAACCTGATTTGATGCCTGAAGCACAACGCTTGATGCAATTAGCCAAAGAAAAAGGCGCTGAGATTCCTGTTCCGGTGGATGTGGTTGTGGCGAAAAGTTTTAACAAAGATGCAACACCTATTTTACGCAATGTGCACGAGGTTCAATCGGATGAAATGATTTTAGATATTGGCCCTGAAACTGCACAGCGTTTAACAGCACCGATTCAATCTGCGGGGACAATTATTTGGAATGGTCCTGTGGGTGTGTTTGAGTGGGAAGCGTTTTCAAAAGGTACGCAAACATTGGCAGCGGCGATTGCACAGAGTCATGCGTTTTCTATTGCGGGGGGAGGGGATACCTTGGCTGCGATTGATAAATATCGCATGGCAGATCGAATCTCTTATATTTCAACAGGTGGCGGTGCGTTTTTGGAATTTATTGAAGGTAAAACATTGCCTGCGATTGCAGCGTTAGATAAATAAATTTTTATTATGACTATTCGCGGGGTAATAACGTTGTCATTCCCGCGAATGCGGGAAACCATCCACGTACCGCTCCTATGCTTAATTCTTTAGTCTAAACGTATACAGAGAAAAAATACTGAGGTCCTATTTTTTAAGTATTTCCTTTGCATGTGCCATACTGGGATGGGTTCCCGCCTTCGCGGGAATGACAAAGTTCGCGCCGTGAGTAGTTACTTTTTATTTTTTAATCAATCGGAATTTATAACATGACAAGAAGAACCAAAATTGTTGCCACCTTAGGGCCTGCAACCGATGCGCCTGATGTATTAGAAAATATTATTAAAGCCGGTGTAAATGTCGTACGCATCAATTTTTCACACGGTACAGATATGGTACACACGCGCGTGACAGCAGTCAGAGCATGTGCAGAAAAACTAGGGATACATGTGGGTGTGATGGCAGATCTACAAGGACCTAAAATCCGCATTGCGCGCTTTCAAAAAGCAAAAATTATCTTGGAAAAGGGTGCACAATTTATATTAGATGCCTCTTTGCCACCCACAGCAGGGAATGATGTAAGCGTCGGTCTTGATTACAAAGAATTGCCTCATGATGTAGTGTCTGGAGATACATTATTGCTCGATGATGGACGCATTGTCTTAACCGTCAAAAAAGTAGAAGGCACACAAGTGATTTGTCAGGTAGCAGTGGGTGGCGAATTATCGAATAACAAAGGGATTAACCGATTGGGTGGTGGGTTATCAGCTACGGCATTAACAGAAAAAGACAAAGCGGATATTTTAACGGCGGCTGAAATGAAAGTAGATTACGTCGCTGTTTCTTTTCCGCGTGATGCGAATGATATGAAAATCGCGCGGGATTTATTAACGGCTGCAGGTAGCAAAGCGGGTGTGATTGCTAAAATTGAACGTGCAGAAGCGTTGATTAATATCGATGAAATTATTTTAGCTTCTGATGGTGTGATGGTTGCGCGCGGTGATTTAGCGGTTGAGATTGGAGAAGCAGAAGTGCCCGGTGCGCAAAAAAATATTATTCGACGTGCCCGTGCTTTAGATCGACCTGTGATTACAGCGACACAAATGATGGAGAGCATGATACAAAATGCCATTCCCACACGTGCTGAAGTATCTGATGTGGCGAACGCTGTGTTAGATCATACTGATGCAGTGATGTTGTCTGCTGAAACCGCTGTGGGGGCTTATCCAGAAAAAGTAGTGGAAATGATGTCGCGAATTTGTATCGCTGCAGAAAAAGAAGGCAGTACCACCACTTCCAGACATCGTATGGAACTGCAATTTATGCGTGTCGATGAAGCCATTGCAATGGCTGCAATTTATACGGCGAATCATTTAGGTGGTATTAAGGCGATCATTGCTTTGACCGAGTCAGGCTCCACACCGTTGATGATGTCACGTATTCGTACAGGTATTCCCATTTATGGATTGAGCCCTCATATGCTGACGTTAGGAAAAATGACTTTGTATCGTGATGTGAATCCTATTTTTTTCGATGATGCAGTGCCCTACGATATGATTAACACAGCTTGCGTCGATATGTTAAAAACAAAAGGATTTGTGAAAGAGGGCGATTTAATTTTGCTGACAAAAGGTGATCGTAAAGGATTTCACGGCGGGACGAATTCTTTGAAAATTATTCGAGTAGGGGAGCACTAACCATGGATTGGGGAAAGTTTTTTTTTATCATTGGCGCAGCCTTGATGGCGTGGTTGTTGTATCGTCAGATTCGTTCCAGCCCAGAGGCATTTTCAAAAGCTAATTTGAGTAAGAGTTTTTTTACGCTAGGTATTTTGGCGTTGGGGTTGATTTTGTTTGTTTGGTTATTAGTGCTCATGCTACGAGCTGGATAACTACTTGTTGGAATAACACTTATGACCTGGATCCCGTGGTCAAACCATCCACGGGATGACGGATAAAAAATAAAACACCATGCCTCCTGTTGTTGGAATAACACTTATGACCTGGATCCCGTGGTCAAACCATCCATGGGATGACGGATAAAAAAATATGCCTCCTGCAAATCCACCCACACTCACCATCAACAATCAAACTATCTGCTGTGGTGGTGAGTGGGTTGTGTCCACCGATTTAAATCCACTGCTGCAACAAATCGATACACTCGCATCTACAAAAAAGATCACAGCAATAGATACAACAGAACTCTCCCGCTTAGACAGCACAGGCGCCTGGATTTTATGCGAATTGCAAAAACGCCTGGAGAAAAACGAAAAAAAAATAAGCGTCACAGGATTAAAAAAAGAACAGCAATCGTTATTTGAACTGGTTACAAAAGAAGCTGAGAAAATAAATTATCCCATTGTGCCAACACCTCAATTAAATTTTATAGCCTCTGTGGGTGAAAAAACGGTGATGCAATGTGGGGAAGTTTTTGCATTAATTTCTTTTTTAGGAGAAGTTTGCGTTCATCTTTCAAGTTCTTTTCGCCGTATCTGGAAAATACAATGGCCCAGTTTTTTAACGGTTATCAAGGACACAGGTTATAACGCATTAGGGATTGTTGGATTGTTATGCGCATTGATTGGCATTGTGCTTGCCTATCAAATGGGGCAGCAGTTAAAAATTTATGGTGCGAATATTTATATCGTGGGTGTGTTGGGTGTGGGCGTGCTGCAAGAATTTGCACCGCTTATTACGGCCATTATTGTTGCGGGACGCACAAGTTCGGCTTTTGCCGCACAAATTGCCACCATGCAGGTGAATCAGGAAATTGATGCGTTGCGCACGATGGGATTGTCTCCCATTGATCGATTGGTCATCCCTAAAATACTAGGCTTGCTGGTGTCTTTGCCGTTGTTGATTGTGTGGGCGGATATTTTTGGTGTGATGGGCGGTATGTTGATTGCAAAATACATGTTAGGTATTGGGTTCTATAATTTTTTAACGACTTTTCCGGATGTGATTGAGCCCAGGACTTTTTTGAATGGTTTAATAAAAGCACCTATTTATGCGGGGATTATTGCGGGCGTGGGTTGCTTCCAAGGATTTAGAGTCACTTATACGGCGGATAGTGTCGGACGACAAACGACCAAAAGTGTGGTGCAGGCGATCTTTTTTATTATTGTGGCTGATGCTATTTTTTCAATTATTTTGCCGTGGCAGAAACTTCAATGAGCGAATCTGAAAACCCTAAATCGCCCTCTCCCCACCCTCTCCCAAAAAAGGGAGAGGAGAAAAAAGGCAAAAACGAGTCACCACCCGTGATCGAGATTAAAAATCTCACCAATCAACTGGGAGATCATCGCGTACAGAACGGATTAAATCTATCTGTTTTGCCTCACGAAATTTTGGGTATTATCGGCGGCAGTGGCAGCGGAAAAACCACACTTTTGCGCAGTATTTTAATGCTGCTCAAACCCACAGCAGGCAGCATCCATGTGTTTGGAAAAGATGTGACGCGATGTTCTGCCAAAGAAGCCAATGCTATCCGTCGTCGCTTTGGTGTATTGTTTCAAAAAAATGCGTTGTTTAGCTCGTTAAATGTGCTGGAGAACGTGCAGTTTCCTTTGCGCACTTTTACGCGTTTGCCAATTTCTGTACAGGAAAATATTGCCTTGCTGAAAATAGCCTTCAGTGGGTTGCCACAAACAGCTGCTACGAAATATCCTTCAGAATTAAGCGGTGGTATGGAAAAAAGAGCCGCATTGGCGCGTGCTATTTCGCTGGATCCAGAATTACTATTTTTAGACGAACCCACAGCGGGATTAGACCCTAAGAGCGCTGCAGAATTTGATGCATTGATTTTAAATTTATGTCGTGGCTTAGGATTAACCGTTGTTATCATCACGCACGATATGGATTCATTGTCTCGTATCGCAGATAGAGTTGCTTTTTTGGGTGATGGCAAAGTACTGGCTGTCGCACCTTTGGCTGAACTGATGAAAAATGAGCATCCGATGATTCAAGATTATTTTAGTGCGCACAAAAAAAAGGAAAGTTGAACTATGGAACCACGTGCAAAATATTTCACCGTTGGCTTGTTTGTTATGGGTTTGTCTGTGCTGACAATCATCGGTATGTTATGGCTTTCAGCCAGTCAAAACCAAAAGGTGCGCAATACGTATATCACCTATGTGAATGAATCCGTGTCGGG
>JBIIEG010000143.1:0-3161 GCA_044237955.1 Gammaproteobacteria bacterium | reverse complement strand
ATTATAGCGCCTGATTTGCAGGCATTGATTCAAGGTGAGTTAGGAAAAAAGGCGGTAGAAAAACTGCAGGAAAAGTTAGGACCTGATGCAGATCGTGCGTTGGGAGGGTTTTTGAAGATGTTGCAGAAATAGTTTATCTTGAAGATACAAAACCAGCATCTTCAAGTTGAATGGGTATAGACTCAGGAAATAACTATAGATGCGGTAGGTGGATGGTTTCCCCGCATTTGCGGGAATGACAACGAGGTGGTGCACCCTCCTCCCACAAAAAAGGGAGGAGGGAATTTTGAAAATTGCTTAATTAGGCTACTGCTAGGACTTTCTTTTTAAGCGAAGAGTTTAAGCGGCTTTTTAAACGAGCAGCTTTGTTTTTATGGAAAATGCCTTTAGGCACCATCTTGTCGATTTGAGAAAAAGCTTCTTTAACAGCACTTTGTGCTTCAGCATTTTCACCAGATTCGATGGCCTTGCGGGCTTTCTTTAGATAAGTATAAGCACGTGAGCGCAGTGTAGTATTTCTAGCTTGGCGTTTTACAGTTTGTATCGCGCGTTTCTTGGCAGAGGCAATATTCGCCATGGGGTTTTACTCCAAAGTTTGAGTTTGTAACGGAACGAGAGACTATGCCTTTTTAGCCTGTTTTTGTCAAACATAAGAAAGGCGGGACTGTCCGCCTTTTTTACAATCCCCCAGCTAAGACTAGCCAATAGGGAACTTATAGGAAAGACCTAACAGAAAAATATCTGGGCTAGGCTGGTAGTTAAAAGGAATCTCGCCAAACTGGTAACTCTGGCTGGTAAAGCGCATCCAAGAGGCATCAATCTTCAAATTTTGCACCACTTCATAGGAAGCACCCAAGCCAAAGGCTGGGCCAGTATTGAAAGTGGTAAGCGTTGGTCCAAAACTTGAGCCTGTTGGTTCATAGCTATAAGTGACATAAACACCACCGGCTTTTCCATACAGACTAAAGGAATCAGTGATAGGCAATGAAAATTTAGCCAACAGATCTACAGCATAGCCTTTGATTTGAAAGCCCGCGTCTGAGGCAAACACAGCATCGTATTTGGTGGTGGGGAGATAAGTGAAGCCAGATTCTACGCCCAAATATTTGTTAAAATCAAAACCTACATATCCACGAGCAGCAAAACCTTTATCATTTCCATCTGATGTGCCAGATACATCGGAACTATGGAGCGTATTCCAGTGATTGTCAGCGTAACCAGCTTGACCCCCAATCACAAACCCAGCCCCATCGAAAAAAGAATTACCAGCAGCTGTGGCTACCGCGCTTATCGTCAAAGCAGCAGATGCTGCCGCTAATGACAGTACAATTTTTTTGATTACCATAATACTAGTATCCTCATCTTAGATAAATTTTCGGTTAAATACGGCCCAGTAAATACGCATATACCAGGGCTTAAAAAAACAAGCTTCGAAAATCTACTTTCTTTCAAATGCGAAATCAAATATTTTGATAGTCAATCTTTTTGTGGCAAAGTGTCCTCGAAGCTATCTCATTCTTTTTCAGGTGTAACCAGAAACCAAACAACTGAATATTTCCATTCTGTCATCATAGATTGCCAGCCCAGTTGAACTACTACGATGACTATACCCATTCAACTTGAAGATGCTGGTTTTGTATCTTTAAAGTTCGAATACAAAACCAGGGGGTTTTTAAAGGGCGTACAACTAAAGATTTAATTTTTTTAATATCCATGAGTTATCTTCAGTTTTGTCGGAAAATTACTCCGGATTCTCCAAACTTAAGGCCCCTGAATTGTAATCATACGCAAACAGCTCCGCATATCGTCCCCAGTTAATGACTGTTTCTAGCACTTCTTCTGCTGCATCTTCACTCAAATGGTCTTCCAATTCCCGCAAGAAACGTTGTTCTCCTGCGCGATGCTCTGGACGTTCATCCAGTACGCGACGAATATGTCTGGCTAATGGTACATAACGCATCAGGTGCATCGAGAAAATTTGTTTACGCTCTAAAATATCCGCTTCAGAAAAATGTTTGCCAGCACGCGTCAATTCGATATCACCTTTAGAAACATTGGCAAAACGCAAAATTTCAAGCGCTTCTGTGATTAAAAATAGTTTATCCACATCTAAATTCAGATCGTTGGCTAATTCAGGCAAATCTACTTTGTGTTGATAATCGGGAGAGTTCAGCGTATCCAAAAATCCGGTGATTTCAGAAACGCCGACTTTCGGTAATCGATAACCAATGGTGGTCGGAATATGGCGAGAAGGCAGACCTAATGCTTGATCGGCGGTGGTTGTCATCAAAGTATAAATTTCATCGACAACGGCTTGAATTTTTTCATTCTCATCGCTGCGGGGGTGCGGAATATCTACTTTAATTTCACCACGTATTTTGCCCGGATTGCTGCTGAAAACTAAAATACGATCGGCCAGTTGGGCTGCTTCTTCGATATTATGTGTGACCAATAAAATCGAGCGGGTATTGGTTTTTTTATCCTGCCAGATATCCAATAGATCGCTGCGTAAGTTGTCAGCGGTGAGTACATCCAGCGCAGAAAATGGTTCATCCATCAAGAGCACTTCTGGCTTAACCACTAAGGCTCTTGCAAACCCTACGCGCTGTCGCATCCCGCCGGATAATTCTTTAGGGTATGCAGATTCAAAACCATCTAAACCGATAATATCGATCGCTTCGAGCGCGCGTGCACGTCGCTCTGCACGAGAGATACCTTGCGCTTCTAATCCTAACTCTACATTTTGTAATACGGTCAGCCAGGGAAATAATGCAAAGCTTTGAAATACCATAGAAAGACCGCGTACCGGCCCTTGAACGAGTTGGTTGTCATATAAAACCTGACCACTGGTTGGGCGAATAAGCCCTGCAATGATACGTAATAATGTAGATTTGCCCGAGCCTGATTTTCCCAACAAGGCAATAATTTCCCCTGGGCGTATATCTAAGTTGATGCGATCAAGCACCAGCAAATCTTGATGTTCGCTTTTTTTAAACGATTTGCACAGGTCGGTGATTTGTATAAGGGGTGTTGTCATTTTTTTAGTCTAATCTAAATCGATTCGAAGCAAGTTGATATAACGGTCGCCATAACAGGCGATTGATAACGAGCACATAAACACACATCACGCCTATACCCAATGCTAACCGCGGAAAGTCACC
>JBIIEG010000053.1:0-6581 GCA_044237955.1 Gammaproteobacteria bacterium | reverse complement strand
GCAGATAATGTGATGGATCTTTCAACCGGAAAAAATATCCATGCAACAAGAGAAGCCATTATTCGAAACTCGCCAGTACCTATTGGCACAGTGCCTATTTATCAGGCCTTAGAAAAAGTAAATGGCATTGCAGAAAATTTAACATGGGAAATTTTTCGCGACACGCTCATAGAACAAGCAGAGCAAGGTGTGTCCTATTTTACGATTCATGCAGGTGTATTGCTGCGCTACATTCAACATACTGCAAAACGTGTCACAGGTATTGTGTCACGCGGTGGTGCGATCATGGCGAAATGGTGTATGGCACATCACAAAGAAAATTTTCTCTACACGCATTTTGAAGAAATCTGCGAGATCATGAAAGCCTATGATGTGAGTTTTTCTTTAGGCGATGGATTGCGCCCCGGTTCAGTTGCAGATGCAAACGATGAAGCTCAATTTTCCGAATTAGAAACATTGGGTGAATTAACACAAATTGCGTGGAAGCATGATGTGCAAGTGATGATCGAAGGGCCAGGTCATGTCCCTATGCATCTATTGCAAGAAAATATGGATAGGCAATTAAAGCAGTGTTTTGAAGCGCCATTTTATACATTAGGACCACTGACGACTGATATTGCGCCGGGTTACGATCATATCACCAGCGCAATTGGTGCTGCGATTATCGGATGGCAGGGTGTTGCCATGCTGTGTTATGTCACACCCAAAGAACATCTAGGATTGCCGAACAAAGAAGATGTGAAGCAGGGGATGATTGCCTACAAAATTGCAGCGCATGCAGCAGATCTTGCCAAAGGACATCCCGGTGCGCGTTTTCGTGATGACGCTTTATCGAAAGCGCGTTATGAATTTCGTTGGGAGGATCAATTTAATTTATCGCTCGATCCTGATACAGCGCGTGCTTTTCATGATGAAACATTGCCACAAGAATCAGCCAAAGAAGCGCATTTTTGCTCGATGTGCGGGCCTAAGTTTTGTTCGATGAAAGTCAGTCGAGAAGTGCATCAATTTGCAGAAGCGATAAAACCATGAGAGCAGGTATTGCAGGTGGTGGTGTGGCAGGGCAATTATTAGCGCTGGCATTGTCTGATGCAGGCTGGCAAGTGAGTCTGTTTGATCACGGTAGAGAAAATAGTTGCAGCATGGCAGCCGCCGGATTGCTTGCGCCTACAGAGGAATCCATAAAATCTGATGCGATTGTTTTTCAAATGGGCATGGAGTCTATTCATCAACATTGGCCAGGTATTGTTGAGCGATTGCCCAAAGAAATTCTGTTTCAGAAAACAGGGAGCCTCTTGGTTGCGCATCCACAAGATGAGATAGAATTAACGCAATTTATTCGCAGGGTTTCTGCCACATTAGGTAATCAGCTAAATCACAAAAAATTAGATCAGGAAGCAATCAAAACACTTGAGCCAGGACTTGAAAAGTTTCACCATGGTTATTATTTCAAAGATGAAGGATTCATCGATAACCAAACTTTACTGCTTGTTTTGTCCACTTATTTGGAAAATAAAATCACCTGGCATGAAAATAAATTTGTTAACCACATCGAACCTCACAAAATTTTCATAGGAGATGACACGCATGTTTTTGACATGGTATTTGACTGTCGAGGCCTGGGTGCCAAATCTACTTTCAATGCGTTGCGCGGTATGCGTGGAGAGGTTGTTTGGTTGCAAGCACCTGATGTCCACATCACGCGCCCCGTTCGTATTTTGCATCCGCGTTATAGCGTGTACATCGCGCCACGTGCAAATCATACTTATGTTGTCGGTGCGACCGAGATTGAGTCAGAAAAAAAAGATGCTATTTCAGTGCGTGGCATGTTAGAGCTTTTAACCGCTGTTTTTTATTTGCATCCGGGATTCTCAGAAGCGCGCATTGTTAAAACAGTGACACAGTGTCGTCCTGTTTTGCCCGATAATTTGCCGAGTATTAAATACACAGAAGGTTTTCTTGCGGTCAATGGTTTATATCGTAATGGATTTTTATTAGCACCCACATTAGTAGCTGATATGGTTTCCTGGGTGCAAAAAGGGATGTCGCAAGTTCGCTATCCAGACATATGGAAGTCCTACACATGATGACTATTCGTTTTCAAGATGAGTTATTGCGCGTTACCCAAGGTTGCGCTTTATCAGAAGTGCTTCTAAAACAAGGCTACAACGAAGGTTGTTTTGCAATAGCGGTGAATCGACAGTTTGTGCCACGCGATCATTACGTCGCTGTTTTTTTGCAGGAAAATGATCTGGTTGAAATTGTGATGCCGATGCAGGGCGGCTAATTTTCGTTATTCCCGCGAAGGCGGGAACCCATCCTGATTTTGCAATAGCGGTGAATCGACAGTTTGTGCCACGCGATCATTACGTCGCTGTTTTTTTGCAGGAAAATGATCTGGTTGAAATTGTGATGCCGATGCAGGGCAGCTAATTTTTGTCATTCCCGCGAAGGCGGGAACCCATCCTGGTATGGCAATAAAGAGAAATAATTTTTTGCAAAGTAGACCGCTTACAAAAATACCGATTTTTTTAGTGAAATAATTATATGTGGACATTAGCCGATAAAGATTTATCCAGTCGTTTACTGTTAGGTACAGCAAACTATCCCTCGTTGCAGGTTATGCAAGAAGCGATTATCGCCTCTGCTACAGAAGTCATAACAGTTTCTTTGCGTCGTCAATCACCCCAAAAAAAAGGCAGCAGTATTTTTTGGGATACGATTAAAAAGTTAAATTGTCATTTATTGCCGAACACTGCAGGCTGTCATCAAGCAACTGATGCCATCACAACAGCACAGATGGCGCGGGAAATTTTCAATACCCATTGGATAAAATTAGAAGTGATCGGAGATGATTATAATTTACAACCCGACCCATTTGAGCTTGTAAAAGCCGCTAAAATACTAGTACAAGATGGTTTTGAAGTGTTTGCCTATTGCACCGATGATTTGGTATTATGCAAACGTTTGATCGATTGCGGTTGTCGTATACTCATGCCTTGGGCATCTCCCATTGGTTCGGGGAGGGGAATTGTCAATCCGCATGCACTGGAAACACTACGTGCAAGATTGCCAAATGTGACGTTGATTGTAGATGCGGGGATTGGTAAACCTTCGCATGCTGTACAAGCCATGGAATTAGGATTTGATGGCGTGTTGTTGAATACAGCAGTTGCCGAAGCACTGCATCCTGTTGCAATGGCGAGTGCATTTCAGCATGCAGTCGTTGCAGGTCGTACTGCATTTGAAGCAGGCACCATCAACGAGCGCAGTGTTGCCAACCCGAGCACGCCGTTATTAGATACGTTGTTTTGGCATCAGGATGATATCTCCACACCAGCCCGTCATCCCGTGGACGACTTAACCGCGGAGTCCAGGAATTAAGGCTCCACTCCCACGGCCGTCATCCCGTGGATGATTTGACCACGGGATCCAGTAATTAAGCGTATTTCAAATTAAAAATACTTTATGAAAAACTTCCTAAACTGCGGCCCCACACCTCTAGGACTCTACCCCATCGTAGACAGTGTGCTCTGGCTAAAAAGATTACTACCCCTCGGTATCACAACCATCCAACTTCGAATCAAAAATAACCCAAACGTAGAACACGAAATCCAACAAAGTGTTCTGTTGGCTCAACAATACAATACGCGACTTTTTATCAACGACTATTGGGAACTTGCGATTCAACACGGTGCTTACGGTGTTCACCTAGGCCAAGAAGATTTGAATGACGCCGATCTGGAAAGAATACAACACGCGGGATTGCGTTTGGGGGTAAGCACGCACTGTCAGGAAGAGGTCACGCGTGCAGAAACCATTGAACCTTCTTACATCGCTATTGGACCTGTTTTCCATACAACCAGCAAGATGATGCCCTTCGCACCCCAAGGCATTGAACAACTCAAACATTGGCAACGTGTGTTAGATTATCCACTTGTGGCAATTGGTGGTATTTCACAAAAAAATATTGACGATGTCCTGAAAACCAATGTTGATGGCATTGCACTGATCAGCGCGATCACGCAAGCAGATGACCCAGAAAAGTCGGCGCGAGAATTATTAGCCACAGTCAATCAATATCAATCCTCTCATGTTTAGCCAAGACGAAATAAATCGATATGCTCAGCAAATTAAACTTACCCATATTGGTGTGTTAGGACAAAAAAAATTAAAAAAGGCGCGTGTTTTATGTGTGGGTGCAGGTGGTTTAGCGTCACCTTTATTGCTCTATTTAGCAGGTTCAGGTATCGGTACGCTAGGGATTATGGATGGCGATACCGTTGAGAGCAGTAATTTGCAGCGACAAGTCTTGTATCAACATCAACACCTAGGGCATAAAAAAGTCGAGATTGCAGAGCAACAAATAAAAGCGCTTAATCCACATGTCAATACCATCACTTATAATCAGCAGTTAAATCCAAAAAATGCAGCAGGCATTATTGCGCAATACGATGTCATCGCAGACTGTACAGATAATTTTTCAACCCGTTATTTAATCAATGATGTTTGCTTCTCATTAGACAAGCCATTTGTCTCCGCCAGTGTTTCCGAATTTGAAGGGCAATGTACGGTTTTTTTAGGCAAGCGCAGCCCTTGTTATCGTTGTTTATTCCCCGCCTCTTCAATCATAAAAGCTCTTCCAAATTGCAGTGAAAGCGGTGTGTTAGGCGTATTGCCCGGCATATTGGGCATCATACAAGCAACAGAAGTTATCAAATTGATTTTAAATATAGGCAGGGGATTATCAGGTCGTTTACTATGGTTAGATATCTTAAAGACAGAGTTTCGCGAGATACAATACACGCAAAACCCAGCATGCGAGTTGTGTGCACAGAAACACGTTTTTGATTCGCCGCCCAAACCAGAGGCTTATCCTATGCATAATGAAATATCATCCCAAGAATTACACCAGCGCTTAACGAACAAAGAAAAATTATTATTGTTGGATGTCAGAACCCAGGAAGAGAGAAACAGTTACAACATAGGCGGCGTATTTATACCGCTGTCTGAATTGCCACAACGTTTAAATGAATTAGAGACTGATCTTGAAATTGTGACCTACTGTCGCTCAGGCGGAAGAAGCCTGCAGGCTGTGGAATTGCTGAAAGAAGCAGGATTTCAATCAGTGAAATCTTTAGCAGGTGGCGTGACAGGTATTCAGCAATCACAGTTAGATTTTTCTTTTTTGGCTGCGCTATGAATAGTTAAAAAAACGGAGGAACACTTATGAAATGGATTACACTACCAGTGATTTTTTTCATAACAACCATAGCATTCGCAGTTTCTGAAACGGTTGTTACAAAGACCATCACAGATGGCGTTGACGATCATCCACCACTTGATTTTTGTCGGAACAGCCCTAACTCCTATACTCGTGAATCATGCCAACAAATCCGCCAGTCAGAAAGAGTGAGAGATAACGCACAAGATCCAAAAAATGTAACAACCGTCATTCAGAATAAAGTAGTAGAACCCTCTACCAATAACAAGGCCATGCCCGCCTGGCAACAAGCATTGCAACCACCCGCAAGTTCCACAACTACCAGCAAATAAAATTAGGTGCTCATTCTTACACTAAAAACGATCATCTAATGACAGTCAAAAAACAACGCCATAATTCTTCTCCGAAAAGTCGTATCAAGAAAAAAAATCTGGTACCAACGCCGCATGATCGTTTCTTCAGGGCAGCCATGGCTAATAAACGGGTTGCCAGGGAATTTTTTGATAACCACCTACCAGATACTTTCAAGATACATGCTGATTTAGATACACTGAAACTAGAGCCTGGTAGCTTTGTCGACGAAGAATTGCAGATGCAGATCACCGATGTGCTTTATTCGCTGACTTGGAAAGGTAAAACAGCTTTTCTGTACACTTTGGTGGAGCATCTGCGCGAAGCCGATCCATTGATGGCATTTCGCAATATCAAGTACCGCATTGGTATTATGGACGACCATCTAAAGAAAACAGGGGAGTTGCCCATTGTATTCGTGCTTGTCGTTTATAACGGAGACACTAAATATCCGTATTCCACGGACTTGTTTGACCTGTTTGGGGAGGATAAGGTCCTCGCCAGAGAAACTTTTTTAAATCCATTTGATCTCATTGATTTAAGCCAAATTGCTGATGAAGTGCTCAAAAAACGTGCGTGGTCAGGCATCCTTGAGCTATCATTAAAACATACTCGGGAACGCGATTTAATGCCATTCCTTCGAGATGTTATCCAGTTGATCAAACTCATTTTTGACGATGGTGATAGTAGTTACGTGATGACCGTGTTTAATTACTTGATGAAGACGGGTGAGATACAGGATATTGAAGCATTAAGGCATTTAATCCATGAAAACTTATCTAACGAACAAGAGGAGAAAGTTATGACAATTGCAGAACAGTTTAGGCAACAAGGCAGAAAAGAAGGGATTGAACAAGGATTTGTAGAAGGCATAGAGAAAGGCATAGAGAAAGGCATAGAGAAAGGCATACAGAGAGGCATGCAAAAAGGTGTCGAAATCACAGCGACGGCACTTATCCAAATGAATCTACTGACTGATGAGCAGATCGCTGCTGTGACAAAGCTG
>JBIIEG010000052.1:0-6635 GCA_044237955.1 Gammaproteobacteria bacterium | reverse complement strand
ACATGGATATGCGACCCTGAAAGCGCCACCTGAGACAGTTAAATGAACACTCTCGCATTCCCCGAGGCTTTTGTTTGCTAAAGGATATAGATCAATTTATGATCGCTTTTTTTACTTATTCTAGGGCAATAACCATCTTAAAGGAAACAAAGTATGCAAACAACTGAACTCATTTGGCAGAACGGAAAATTAGTACCTTGGGCAGATGCAAAAGTACATGTATTGACCCACACGCTGCATTATGGCGGCGGTGCTTTTGAAGGGATTCGTTGTTATGACGGAGTGAAAGGCCCTGCGATTTTTAGATTAAAAGAACATGTTGCGCGTTTGTTTTATTCCGCTGGCGCATTGGGTATGACGGTACCTTATACCCAAGCCGAAGTCGTTGAAGCGATTGTTAGCCTGGTACGTGTTAATAAAATGTCAGAAGGATATATCCGGCCATTATTATTTTATGGATACGGCAAAATGGGCGTGAATCCTATTGGTTCTCCGGTAGAATTTATGATTGCCTGTTGGCCTTGGGGTGCATATTTAGAGCATGAATCTGCAGATATTAAAGTGAGTCGTTATATCCGCATTCATCCTGATTCTACGATTGTTGATGCAAAATTATGTGGACACTATGTAAATGGCATTTTGGCTTCTTTAGAGCTTCAGGGTACTCACTATGATGAGGCATTGCTGTTAGATGCGAATGGATATATTTCTGAAGGTGTGGGTGAAAATATCTTCGTGGTCAAAGAGGGTGTTATTTATACCCCGAAATTAGGCACCATTCTTGCGGGTATCACGCGTGAGACCATTTTTAAATTGGCAGCATCGATGAGTCTGAAAGTAGTTGAAGCTGATTTAAAACCAGAAGACGCATATAACGCAGATGAAGCTTTTTTTACAGGCACTGCAGCCGAAGTAACACCGATTCGCTCCATTGATGATCATGTGTTGAATGGGGGTGAAATAGGCCCTGTGAGCGCAAAAATCAAAGCGGCTTATCATGATGTGGTGCGTGGAAAGAATTCGGAGTTTGTGGATTACTTAACTTACGTTTGAATCGTTCACTTCTGAAGACCAAACCCCCGTTAACTGTCATCCCAGCTGTTAGCCTTCCGTTAGCCGTCATCTCACCCATTAGCTTGTCATTCCACCCACTAGCCGTCATCCCACCCATTAGCTTGTCATTCCACCCACTAGCCGTCATCCCACTCATTAGCCGTCATCCCACCCATTAGCCGTCATCCCGTGGATGGTTTGACCACGGGATCCAGGTAACAAGCGTTATTCTAAAATGATTTAAAAACGTTTTTGAACAACGCTTAATAACCTGGATCCCGTGGTCAAACCATCCACGGGATGACGGCTAATGGGTGGGATGACGCTACTGGGAGCGGGATGACAGCTACTGGGAGCGGGATGACAGCTACTGGGAGCGGGATGACGCTAATGGGGCGGGGATGACGTTAATGGGCGTGGGATGACGGCTAACGGGTGGCGACGGCCGTAGGGTGAGTGGTTTCTTCTCAATGACAAGTTATTTTAGTGTACGGGTATTCGACGACTCTGCCGCAACACCCACACAAACCCCTCCACAGTTTGTTCCTTCTGCATCCGCAACACCGCATTTTCACAACGTAACACTTCAAAGTGATGGGTATGCGCTAGTCTTTCTATATAGCTTTTGTGATGTGCAAAGCGCGCATTGTTTTGTAGTTGGAAATCCGCCTCATATGTTTTTTCAGTCGTAAAGACAAAAATCCCCGTTTCTTTTAAAGCTTGTGTCAGCAAGAAAAAAGTCTGTTCTAAATCGCCCACATAACCAAACACATCGCCTGCAATGATCAAATCCAGATGGTGATATTGCTGCAATGCATCATGTATGTCGCTATTTTGTACCATATCGTAAATCTGCTTGTCGCGCGCCACTGCTAACATATTGTCAGATAGATCAATGCCGATCATTTCTTTCGTATAAGGACGAAAAGCTTGTCCGCATAATCCAGTGCCGCATCCCAAGTCTAATACCTTATCAAACGACAACGTACCGCCCATTTCTTCTTGTAGCGCTTTGAGCAATAGTGCTGGTACACGATAGTGCAAATACGTTGTTAAATGCTTGTCAAAATAGGGCGCATATTGATCGAATAGATTTTCAATATACGCTTTAGGTGCTGTGGTAGGGGATGATTGTGTAGAAGAACCAGACAGCGCAGCCAGGATATATAACAACTCCGCATCGCCTGGTTTCAAGGCAAGCGCTGTTTCATAATGTGTAATTGCTTCTGCTAGGGCCTCTTTTTTTAAATACACGGCGCCTAAATTAACGTGCGTATTAAATGAATTTGGTTCAAGGCGCAGTGCTTCATTGAGATATTGAATCGCATCCTCATGTCGATCCTGATACAGATAAATAACGCCGATGTTGTAATAGGTATCAAAGTCAGGATGAAATGCTAATTGTTTTAAATAGCAAGGCAGTGCCAACTCAGGTTTTCGCTGTACAACGTATAGCGCACCTAAATTATGCAGTGCTTCCTCATGATCTGGCTTGAGTGTTAATGTACGCTGGTAGTGAGAAATCGCTTCTTCCCAACGATTTTGCTGTGTGAACGCAACGGCCAGTTGATGATGTGTTTCAATATGGTCGGGGTCTATTTTTAAACGCTGTTCGCAATGTGCGATCGCTTCTTCAGGACGTTGTTGCTGCAATAAAAGCTGCGCTAAATGTGTGTGTGCTTGCGCATGTTCTGTTTGATGTTTTAGCGTTAGCATTAAATGGTCGATAGCGCCTGAATAATTTCCCTGTTCTGTGAGTACCGTGCTGAGATTGTAATGCGCATCCGCATAATCGGGTCGAAGTTGAATGGCTTTTTTGTAACATTCGCCCGCTTTATCCCACTGTTTTTTTTGCTGAAATAAAGTGCCTAAATTGTTATGCACCGCAGAAGATGCCAGGGGTGATTTCAATGCTTGTTCGTAATGAAAAATAGCTTGTTCAATGTTACCCAAATGTTTTTCTACATTGCCCATGCTGTTATGAAAGCTCGGAGAATCAGGTTCTAATGCAAGGGCTGTGTGAAGCGGGTGTAGCGCCTCTTCAAAACGTCCTTGTTGGCCCAGCAAAATACCCAACAAATGATGTGCATCTGCATTGCGAGGATCCTTTTTTAGCAGTTGTTTGTAGCCCTCTTCTGCTTGTTGGGTTTCACCAGATTGATGTAGTGCTAACGCATGCTTGAATAAATCTTTAATCATGGTGTGCCTACAATAATTTTATCGAGTGGGATATCCCAAGGTTGTGCCAAGAGGTGCTCCACTTCTTGAAAGTTATACGCTAACCCAACCAACAGGGGTTTAAAAGAATGTTTAAAACGGCGCAGGTAACCGAAAGTTCTGTCGTAATAACCTTTTCCGGAACCTAAGCGATTACCGTTCGCATCAAAAGCAAGCAGCGGCATAAACACTAAATCCAGCGCAAAAGGTTTGCAGAGGGTGTTTTTTTTAATAGAAGGTTCCAGGATACCGTAACGATTAGGTTGCAATAAATCATCCGGAAAATAAGGCGCAAAAAGCAATCTGGATTGATGCAGTGGATGGCAAATAGGCAGGTAGCAAGTTTTATGCATTTTCCAAGCGCAATGCATGAGATGAGCGGGGTCTAATTCTCCTCGTACGGCCTGGTAGAAGGCAATGCGCTTGCTGCGCCGAAACCACAGCGTATTGGAGATATAATGAGTGATTTCTAAAGAAGCTTGAAGGCGAGCGTGGTGTGAAAGTTGGGAACGTTTCAGGCGGATGATTTTGCGGATATCCTGACGATCATTCATAAGTTCACTATTACCCCGCTGCTTGCGGTGGGGTATTTTGTTTTGCGATAAGAAGCTCCGCAATACCGCTACAAAGATGATTTCTGAACCTGTGGGTTCAGGTGGGATTTTGAGGATCACTTCAGGCTTACCAGTAAACTGGTCATGCACAACGGCAACCACTAGATCAAACCCCTATCTACAAACTAGGTTCTAAAAATGCTCTTTGCTGGCGCATATCGCAGAGGTGAAATGATTATATACCGATTTTGTTTGTATACATACTCATCTTTCTTTGGTGACCGCCACCGCGTTTTCAATTTTGGTCTGTAAAACACGTATCTGTTGACCCATCATATCCACATAAACGCTTGCCTGTTTTTTTTGTGCGAGTAACTCGTGCGTTATGTTTAATGCGGTGATTACGGTCAGTCGATCGGCGCTTGGTGTTTTTCCGCCATGACCGATCTCGCGCATTTTACTTTCCAAATATTGCGCAGCTTCCCTTAGTTCAGCAATTTTATTTTGAGGGCATTTTACTTTGTATAATTTGCCGAGGATGTTTAAAGAAACCGTGTTATGCGCTTCGCTCATGGATTTCTTCCCGTAGTTGGTGCATGACTTGTTTGATCTGCACAGCTGCTTGTTTGTGTTGTGCGAGTAATTGTGTTTTTTCTGCAGCCAGTTGTTCTAGCTCTTTTCTAAGGCGCATATTTTCTGATCGTAGTTCCTGGCAGACAAGGATGAGACGATCAATATGTAATTCTAGGTGTGTGATAGATAAAGAGGCAGCAGTATCCGACATTTTTTTCTCTGATTCTTCTCAAATTTTTTTTTCAAACTTTTGAAAGATAAAAAAAAGGGCAGACTATTTATACCTTAATTAAGATATATAAGTTCTGCCCTTTTTTGAAACAGGACTAACCAACAACTTCTTTTAATTTCTTCAATGGGCGAATTTTGATAACGCTACGTGCAGGCTTGGCTGAGAATGTCATTGGTGCGCCTGTGAATGGATTAGTACCTTGTCTTGCCTTAGTGGCAGACTTGTGAATAATGCGGCATTTGAAAATGCCTGCAAAATTCATTTCACCGGGACCTTTTTTACCTAAGTGGGCTTCCATCAAGCTGACGATCGCTTCTAAAAGGTTAGCAACTTCTTTTTTCTTTACGCCCGTGACAGTTGAAAGATGTTCAACAGTTTGTGACTTTGTGAGTGGCTTTTTAATGTTCAGTGTGAGTTTTTTAGGGGGTGCAACTTTTACCGTTTTTACCAGCTTTTTTGCTTTTAGTGGTTTAGATACTTTTTGTGTTTTTGCCTTCACAGGAGCTTTTTTCACAGCTTTAGCTTTTGGGGCAACGGATTTCTTTTTGGGAGATTTTTTGGTTACCATCGGAGTTATCCTTTATTGGTTAGTTTAATAAGGGAGTTATATTTTCTCCCGACAAATTCAGCGCAAAAGATACCATCACTATTATTGAATTGCACGAAAAATATGCATATTCGGTTGGTGTTTCCGAGTGGAGTATTTGTCGAAAGGTCTGTATTTGCCGTTGTTTCAGCTAATTATTGAGTAATGAAAAAAAATGATCGAGAGCAATTTTAGCAAATAGCGCTGCAATTACAGCGCTATTATATTGATTGTATTTATTGAGGAATAGTGGGTATACCACCTTCTGGTGAAGGCGGTGGTGTGTATTGAGTTGAAGCAGGGATATCTTCAGGTCCTTTCATTTTTGTTCCCTCAAGCTCTTGTTTTAAGTCTATTTCATTGGGGCTGATGAAAGCTGCAGAACTTCGCAAGTTGAGTACGCCAACTGCAGTCATTGTTTGCAGGATTTTTTCATTGTCACGATGGAGTTGATATAACTGCCACTGCATTTCGGCGAGAGTAAATGCGATTTCGCGCTGCACAGCAATTGAAGGCGCATCATTGATAGTCTTATACCAATCTGCATTTTTGATACGTCGTGAGGCAAGATATTTCTCAACTTCTGCAAGACTGGCGCTCGCGTTTGGCGTGTTGGACATGCCGCTTTGTTGCGCTAAGCCTGCTATGGGTACACGTTTGTTGAAACTGTCATAGAGATTCCCTAGCAGTAAAGAACGTGCTGTCGCGCTGGTATAAACTTTAACGCGATATTCTCTGCCTGCTTCTGAATCTCTTAAGTCTGGTTTCGCATCCAGTTTTTCCAAATCAATACTGCCCAATGGGCCTGCATAATCCGACAGAAAAGACACGACGCGTTCTGCATTGTTTTGGGCTTCAGGTGTATAGGCTAAAGGGCCTAAGAAATTCTGTGCATCTAACATGTTTGCAACAGCATTTTTGTCAGTGCTGGGGGGTTGTAATAAAATGCGTCTTTGCGTTTTTACATTTTCATTAGAGAGAGAATTTTGTAATTTAATAGCCGCGGCTTTTTGAGAGGCTTCACTCACGAGATCATAGGGAGGAACAGGTGTTTGGTTTTTGCCAGCTTCGTCGGTTTCTGTGAATTTATATTTGCCAGCAGGATCTTGTAGGGCAATATTGGGTTGTTGCGCTTGTGCTGTTAATACACCACTGAAAGCGTTTAAAAATAGTACGTTTAGCTGATCTTTGGCTGCTTTTAAATTGGCGATTATTTCTACACGGGCTTTTTCAATGGCTTCTACGACTGAAGATTCAGGTGTGCCAGGATTTAATGGATCAATAGCCAGCGCAGATGTTGATGATAAAGCAGTTAATAAACAGGTTGTGATTGCAAGACGTTTTATGCGGAGATGTTTTGGTTTGTTGTTTGTTTTTTTCATGATGAGCCTTTAAGTGGTTTTTTTGATTGAAATGGTAC
>JBIIEG010000119.1:0-3721 GCA_044237955.1 Gammaproteobacteria bacterium | reverse complement strand
CTCGTATCGCCACCTGTTTCATACTCTCTGGAATTCTCTAGGAGCGTTTTAAAAATAGCCTGGATAATATTAGGTGGATAGCCTAGATTTTCGGCCTGCGCGCCTACTTTTTTCAATATCTCTTCTTCGCGTGGTGCATCATAGACGGGTACAGTTTTACCCTTTAATTCCCCAGCTTTTCTAACATAATATGAGCGCTCAACGATAAGTTTCACTATTCCTTCATTGAGTGCGTCAATATGTGTCCTCATGCATGCCAATGTTTCACAGGGGTCTTTAGTATTTAAGTTTCTTGGGTCAGCCCATATTGTGATGGATGAGCAGAAAAGTAGGCTTGCAATAAGAAAGATTATTTTTTTCATAAAGGTGTCCTTTTTTAAGAGTTATGATTTTTGCAAACTGTGCGAATACGAGAAAATGATTTTAAATAGTTCTGTTACAAAAAGGGGGTCCAGCCCATATTCTAAACTTACTTTTTTGTGTTGTTTCAGCAAATATTCCTCTCGAGCTGGATCAAGTACAGCCTTACCCATATCTATTTTCAATTGCCCAATTTGTTCGCTTAATATTTTTCGTGCGGCTAAGTGTTCGATAATAGCCGCATCGATTTTTTCTATTTTTTCGCGTAATTGTTCAATTTTTTGCATCATCAATCGCCTGATCGAGCTTCATAAGTTGGTGCACAAATTTCTTTCTGATTTGTTTGGTATAAGGATTATATTGGTGCATATCTAAAAACAATCGCCAGGTATCATTGATCACCATCGTGTTGATATTCAAGAGTGCTTGAAAATCTGGCGTTGCAATATCTTGTGGTTGTAAATCTAAAGCAGCTAAACCACGTCCAATAAAATGTACCAGCCCTTGTGAGCTTGCCATCTCTCGATCATGTTCATCAGGTGTTGTGACAAAGACCTGCAATCCCATATTTCTAAACAAGGTTTCCATTTCTTGCTGTTGGTTTTCAGAACATTGGATAGGACAGATAGCAATTTTATGCCCTGCAAAACCAGCGCTTCTTTTGGCAGAGTCTGGCCCAAACAAAGGATGGGTCGCTAATAAAGGCTGTGTCGCCGCAAATGTTTTCTGCATGATCGCAGCAGGGTGAGTTTTTACGGAGCAGCAATCAAGCACCAATGTTTTTGCATTTAATAAGGGCTTTATTTCCTCGCAGCTACGTTCAAATTCAGAAATGGGTGTCAGCAAAAATACCACATCCGCTTGTGCGACTTCTTCCAGCGTGCTTATTTTTATGCCGTTATTTTCTGTTGTGGTGAGTGCATTTTTTTCATACACCATCACTTCTCCGAACGGTAAAAGTGCTTTGGCCCATAACTGCCCGAACCTTCCATAACCCACTATTCCAAATTTCATTTTTATTTTCCTTTGATGATGTGTTTGACGACTATAAATGTTGTTAAGTTTGGGTGGGTATCTTGAATATCTTTCACCATCACATCCAAACCATAAAGACGTGCAGCGCGTTCCGGCGCAATAACCGCTGTTGTTTTGCCGAATTTTCCTGCTGATAAATCTTTGGCAGCTTTAGCGGTATCTTGCCATTCGATCAATTCAGCTTTTCTGAATTCTCGTAATAAATAACGCTCACACTGCGCAATCGCTTGTGGGTGCGAGACTATTTTTTTAAGCTGTGCTGGTTTGCAGCCCCGCTTACCCAAAAGACACTGCCGCACATCGAGCCATACCTCATCAATCATAGTGAATAGATGTTTGCCCATGGCTTCAAATGCCATTTTAACTAATCCGCCGCGTGAGTTTACAACAGGAAAAATACCGACATCTATTTTTTTTAATTCAAGTGCGCTTAATACGCCTTCCATGTCGGTTAAATAAACCAAATTGGGTTTAATGCCGACTCTTTGTGCGTAGAGTAATCCTGCCTCTTCGGAAAAAGAGCCTGGATCGCCTGAGACACCGAGGTTTATTTTCTTAGCCATGTTTTTTATATCAAATCCTTTTTTTTAGGTGTTTTGTGCTTTGTGGCGTAGCAAATGATCCATGATAACCAGTGCTGCCATCGCATCCACAATCGGTACAGCGCGTGGTAGCACACAAGGATCATGTCTGCCGGAGGCTGCAACGGTCACATCTTTATCGTGAATATTGACTGTATCCTGCATTTTTCCAATCGTTGAAACAGGTTTGAAAGCCACTCTAAAATAAATATCTTCACCGGTAGAAATACCGCCTAGCGTTCCGCCTGCATAATTACTTTTTAGGCTGGGCTTCCCCTCTTTCATAAAAAAGGCATCGTTGTGTTCGCTGCCCAACATGGAAACACCTTCAAATCCCGAACCAATTTCAAATCCTTTAACGGCATTGATGCTCAGCATCGCTTTGCCTAGATCGGCTGATAATTTGTCAAATACGGGCTCACCCAAACCGGCTGGCACATTGCGAATGATACCTTTAATCACGCCGCCAATAGAATCTTGGTCGTCACGGACTTTTTCAATGAGTGTAATCATTGTTTGTGCAGTGTCTTGATCGGGGCAGCGGATAATGTTGGATTCAATTTGAGCAGGCGTCACTGTTTTAAAGTCGATATCGGTGCGAATTGTGCCGACTTGTTCTACGTAACTTAATATTTCTATACCACTGTGTTTGTATAAATATTTTTTTGCAATCGCACCTGCTGCGACGCGAGCTAATGTTTCACGTGCGCTCGCTCTGCCGCTGCCGCGAAAATCACGACGTCCATATTTTTTTAGATAGGTAAAATCGGCATGCGAGGGGCGATATAAATCTTTTAAGTTGCCATAATCTTCGGGTCGCATGTCGGCGTTATAGGCCAATAATAATATGGGTGTGCCTGTGGTTTTTCCCTCGAATACGCCTGAAAAAATATGAATTGTATCTTCTTCTTTTCTGGGCGTGGTGATAGCGCTTTGGCCAGGTTTACGGCGATCTAGTTCTTTTTGGATGTCGATTTCTGAAATTTCTAAACCCGGCGGACAGCCATCTAGAATAACGCCGACTGCACCACCATGTGATTCACCACAAGTGGTGATTTTGAAGAGTTGTCCAAAGCTGTTTCCTGACATGATGAATTATCCTGTGCTGTGAGCATCCGGGGAGCTACGATATTACTTTTGAAAAAGCCTGTTTCACTATGCTGTCTGAAACAGGATGCGCGAATTTATTTTTTTCTTCGACTACCTGTCCTAAAACTTTCAACAGCACGTAATTCACTTTGCCTGTTTTCACTTTTTTATCGAGCTTAGTGAGTTTGATGATTTTATCGATATTTGTTTTTTTTAATGCCTGGCCTGTAATGCCTAATTTGGCAAATAGCGCCTGAATAATAAAATAATGTTTAGAGCTTAAAAAACCCAATATTTCAGACATCTTGGCTTCTACCAATATGCCATAACCTACCGCATAGCCATGCAGCATTTTATAATCGCTGAGTTGTTCTATCGCGTGCCCAATAGTATGACCAAAATTTAATACCATCCGCTGATGGTTTTCTCTTTCATCTTTTTCCACCACGCCTGCTTTAATAGCGACCGCGCGATGAATGATATTGGCTAATATTTTTTGATCACAACTTAATACGTCATTTAAGTTCTTCATCGCATATTGCAGGCTTTTAAGGTCACTGGTTAAGAACATTTTGATCGCTTCTACAAAACCATTGATTAAGTGCTTTTGCGATAGTGTTTTTAAACAGGCTAGATCGGCAAGAACAGCTTTGGGT
>JBIIEG010000193.1:0-6735 GCA_044237955.1 Gammaproteobacteria bacterium | reverse complement strand
TCCCAAATGCTGGCTTGTGTTTAAAGGCAAAAGAGAAAAATACTTAAATCTCTTATTTTTTAAATATTTCCTTCGCATCATTGCCACACTGGGATAGGTTCCCGCCTTCGCGGGAATGACAATGTTCGGCTACAACTTCTAAACCACCTGGGGAGTTACGATAACTATTCAGTTTGATGGCGTAACAGATTCTTTTCCAGAAACAAAAAACGATGCTGAAGCCAGCATCTCCGACATAAAAGTACTCCTTGTCGAAGATAACATAATGACACGCAAGGGAGCGCTCTTATTGTTAAAATCACTGGACTGTAAGGTAGATGTCGCCACTTGTGGCGAGGAAGCGATTAATTTATTTAAACCAGGCCAATACGTATTGGTTTTGATGGATGTGGGATTGCCCGACATGACAGGTTTTGAAGTAGCAAAAAAATTAAAAAAAATGGAAAACGGAACATCTTTTTCCGTGCCTATCTTAGGATTGTCTGCCCACGCAGCAGAACAAGAAAGACGTTTAGGAAAAGCAGCGGGCATGATTCAAACGCTCTCTAAACCTTTATTGTTCGATCAGCTAAAAGCCATACTGGTAGCGTGCGCTGTTTTTGCGAGGCACGAGCAATATTGATTTTTTTTTGATTAGCCCACAGACATTTACACAATTGTAATTTTCAGCATTTTTTTTCCAATAATTGAATAGCCTGCACCATACTCTCTGCCAATGTTTTTACATTGGGTTCTTGCAACATGCTTTCATGATCGCCTGGTACCCAATAAGTTTTGATCACTTCAGTTGTATATTTTTCCCAATGGTTCAGCGGATCGTCTATTTTTTCATAGAGCGGTAAAATATTTTTTGCTTTAAATAACGATAGTGCATGATTGATTTTAGGAGGAGTGTAAGTTTCATAAATTTTTGCACGTTCCCATTGTAGTGCAAATAGTTTTTCCCAATTATAATTAGTATTAGTGGGTAGCTTGTCGTAAGTCTCTTTAAATTGTTTTAACAGATTCATTTTGAAAAAATCATAGTTATAAATGTCTTGTGGGTAAAAGGCCCAACCATCAATCATGCCTAAAAAATCCACTATTTTGCCCGCTTGAAAGAGTTGCTTCGCTGCTTCAACCGCCAGATTCGCGCCGGAAGAAAATCCGGCGAGTAAGTATGGGCCAGACGGTTGCACTTTCAAAATTTCACCCACATAAAAACTTACCAGGTCTTCAAGATTTTTGAAATTCAGATTTGGTATTTCTATGGCAGGATCTTGCATCGCATAGACTGAGTAATAAGGGCTTAGATGTTTTGCCAAAGGCAAACACCAAAATATTGTGCCGCCAATAGGATGGAATAAAAATAATATTGGTTTATTTTTGTTCGGGTAGATAGGAGATATAGAGAGATATCTTTCTTTTTTGTTAGGTGAAATGTCAGTTTTAAAATAACTTGGCATTGTTTTTTTATTTTTTTTGATTAGATTTTCTATCCCTCTGATTGTTGGTGTGTCTAATAAATCTTGTATTGTTAAATTGACAGAAAATTTATTGTTTAATTTTGATAAAAAATTTAATGCGGTGATTGAGCTACCACCTAGGTCGAAAAAATTTTCATCGATACTAATTTTGGATATTTTTAATATTCTTTCAAAGATGCGTGCGATAATGATTTGTTTGGATGAGATTGGATCGTGGTGTACATATTTGTGACGTAATACAAGCCCCTGGGTGTGTAAGAGCCTTTTTTTGTCAATTTTCCCCGATTCTGTCAAGGGTATTTCATCAATGATAATGAATAAAGCAGGAATCATGTAGTCAGGTAAAATGCTGGTCAAAAATTCCTTAATAGTTTTTTCTTGTATTTTTTTTGTATTTTTGTCTTTCAAAGTAATGTAGGCGATTATTTGTTTTTCTAATTCTTCGCCTTTAACAATAGCGGCACATTGGCTAATGGATGGAAATTTTAAAAGTGCGTTTTCTATTTCAGAGAGATCAATTCGAAATCCGCGTACTTTTACTTGATTGTCGACCCTGTCGATAAATGCCAGATTTCCATCAGGCAACCAAGTAGCTAAGTCACCTGTTTTATAAAGTTTATCCGCATCAGGATTTTTGGAGAATATGTTTTTGATAAATTTAGTATGTGTTAACTCTGGATTGTTAATGTAGCCGCGTGCCAAACCAATACCGCCAATATAAAGCTCGCCTGGAGTATTGATAGGGACAAGATTCATGTAAGCATCTAAAACATACAGCTCAGTATTTGCAATTGGTTTTCCAATAGGAATTTTATTGTAGATTAAAGGTTGTGAACAATCCCAAGCAGTGACATCTATAGATGCTTCAGTAGGGCCATATAGATTGTAAAATTTCACCGAAGGTAATTTTTTTAAGAAATCTTCTCGTAATTGGATCGTTAAAGTTTCACCGCTACTAATGACCCTTTTTAATATATTGTTACATCGCTCAATGTTTTTTTGTTCCAAATAGGCTTTTAGCATGGAGGGAACAAAATGAATGGTTGTTACATTTTCTTTTATGATTGTATTCAGCAAGTAGCATGGATCTTTATGCAGGTACGGTTTAGCAAGCAGCAATTTGGCACCACTGATCAGTGGCCAAAAAAACTCCCACATCGAGACATCAAAGCAAAAAGTTGTTTTTTGTAGCACAGTATCTTTTTTTGTCAGCTTATAGGCTGATTGCATCCATAAAAGGCGATTACTGAGTCCTTTGTGCGTGCATAAAACACCTTTAGGCTTTCCAGTAGAGCCAGACGTGTAAATAACGTACGCAATATCATTTGGTGAAATTTCAGCGACCTCCATTTTCTGACCAATGAGAGGTTGGTCAATATTTTTCAGTGTATCAACACTGATCACCTTGTAAGCTGAGCCTGTGAATTTATGTTTTAAATTATCCTGTACCAAGATAATTTTGCTGTTACTGTCTGATAAAATATAATTGATGCGTGCTGTTGGATAGTCTGGGTCAATGGGGATAAAAGTCGCGCCATTTTTACTGATGGCTAACAATGCAATCACCATCTCTAACGACCTGTGCATGCTAATAGCAATAAATTCTTCTTTCCTAACGCCCAGTTTATATAAGTGATGAGATAGAGAGGTGACTTTTTGTGCAAGCGCTTGGTAAGTTAATTGATTCTTATCAAATTGTAGCGCTATTGATTTTGGTGACTTTTTAGCTTGCTCCAAGAATAAATCATAAACTGGTTTGTGCCAGGCAAGATTAGTTTTTGTTTTATTCCATTGCGCAAAATTTTTATTTTCTTTAAGCGTTAAAATATTTAACTGATTGATGGTGGTTTCAGGATTATCTACTATTGATTGTAATAAGGTTAAAAAATGAGCGATAAACCGCTGCATTGTGTCGTTTGAAAATAAATCATCATTATATTCAAGCTGAGCAACTATTTTTTGCTCTTTCACCTCAATTTCTATCCCTAAGTCTACTTTCGCAGTATCGGTATTTGCGAACAGCTGTTTTATTTTTAAATTGTCCAACTTCAGATCACTTCCTTCAAACTCGTTGAAAGAAAAAATGACTTGAAAAATAGGTGAAAATTTTGGGTCATACTTAATGTTTAATGTTTCCAATATTTTTTCTAATGAATATTCACTGTATTTATACGCTTCTAATAAAGTTTTTTTAATCTGGTTTAAATAGGCAGTGTAGGGTATATCGCCATGTAAATTGCAACGAATAGGAAGCGTATTGATAAAACAGCCAATCATCCCTGTTAGAAGCGCATTTTCTCTGTTGGTGATGGGAATGCCGATGGCAAAGTCTTGTTGTGTGCTGTGCCGATATAACAGGATAGAAAAAGAAGATAAAAATAAAGAAAACAGACTGGATTTTTTAGTTTTTGCCAACTTTTGAAGATCGCTACTTAATGCTGTAGGGATGTTAAATTGGATATGCTTCCCTCTAAATGTTTGTAAAGAAGGTCTTTCATGATCGGTAGGTAGATTCAGCGGTTTTATGCCTGCCAATTGTTGTGTCCAATAATTTTCTGCAGGTCGAAAGAAAAGCTTATATGGCAAATTGGCTTGCCAGATTGAAAAATCTGCATATTGTATTGCCAACGGCTTAATAGCGTGGCTATTTTTTTCTTCAGGTTGGTAAAAAGCAGATAATTCCTGATTGAAATATTTCAATGAGGAGCCATCAAAAATGATGTGATGAAAACAAAATAACGCCAAAAAATGCCGGCTGGATTTTTGATAAATCTTAACCTTCAATAATGGATCAGTATTTAATTTGAAGGGCGTATTGATCACTCGATAAATGCAGTCTTTAATTGCCTGTTCACTGAAATTTTTCACATCTATTATTTCTATATGGTGATCTAGATTTTTGGGCGTTTTTATTTCCTGAATGGTTGTGTGAGATTTTTTTACAAAATTTGTCCTCAAGATGTCATGTCGTTGAATAACTTGATAGAGGGCTTCTGAAAATTTAGTTATATCCAAGATGCCTTGTATGTCGAGTAATCGAGGGATGTTGTAGGCAGGGCTATCCGGTATTAAGTTTTGAATAAGCTCAATTCTTTTTTGTGCCAGCGATAGTGGGATATTGTTTTTTTTGTTGGCGGGTTTCAGTTTTGGTGTTTTTTCTTCTATTCTATTTTGTATTTTTAATGTGAGTTTTTCTGATAGCGTAGCAATGGTTGGGTTTTCAAATATGTCCGCGATGTTGACTTTAGCTGGAAATTTTTCATATATTTTTGCAACGATTTTCGCCGCTTGTAGTGAGTGCCCGCCTAGGAGGAAAAAATCATCATGAATACCCATTTTTTTTATATTGACATGAAGTACTTCAGACCAAAATTTTTGTAAAATTTTTTGCTGGTTGTCAACGGGAGCCGCATAGTTTTTATGAGACCTCAGATGACTTGTTTCTGGTGATGGCAATTTATCAATGGCAATTTTGCCATTTGCGGTAAGTGGAATGTTTTTTATTCTAATAAAAGAAGTAGGCACCATATAATCAGGTAGATGCAACAGCATAAAACGGCGAATTTTTATGACTGATATTTTTGCATTGCAAACAATATACGCTATTAACTGATTGGAAGAATTTTGTTTTTCTTTTTTAGGAACTAAGATGGCTGTTTCAATCCCTTTGTATTGACAAAGCCTATTTTTTATTTCTGATAACTCTACTCTAAATCCGCGGACTTTAATTTGATCATCTTCGCGTCCTATATATTCAATAGTGCCGTTGGGTAACCAGCGCACAATGTCGCCCGTCTGATAGACCCTGATAGACTTAGTCTTTCCTAAAAAAAATTGCAAAAATTTTTCCTTATTTGTCTGTGGCTGATTGAGGTATCCGCCGGATACACACAAACCTCCTATATATAGCTCGCCTTTTACTCCTATTGGTAGTGGCTGTTGTTTTCCATCGGCGATAAAAACATGAGTATTGGTCACGGGTTTTCCGATAGGTACCGTAATCATTTTTGTATCTTTTATAGTTATTTCATGGGTGAGAGCAAGAATAGTAATTTCGGTTGGTCCATAGGCATTGATTATTTTTATGGGTAGTTTTTTTTTATTTTTTCGTTTCAATAGCTTTTGCATCATATTAATATCACAAGGCTCCGCACCGCAAAATAATTGACGGATAGTATCAAAGGCCGAAGGGGCCAATAGCAGCGTCTGATTAAATAATGAAGAGGTAATGAGGAGCACGCTAATTTTTAATTTGTGCAAAATTTTTGAAAAATGCTTGGGTATTAACGTAATTTGTTTGGGAATGATGTGTAATTGGGCTCCATGAAGTAGGGCGCCCCATACTTCAAAAAGAGTAGCATCAAAAGAAATATTGGCTATTTGAGCCACTCGATCTGAGGATCGAAAACGTACATAGTTTGTTTTTTTAATTCGGTTGATGATGGCATCATGCCGTAAAATGACTCCTTTAGGCTCTCCAGTGGAACCAGAGGTATAGATTATGCAGGCATTATCTTGAGAGGAAGTTTTTGTCTGTATGTTTTTAGCCGATAAGTTTTTTAAAATATTGTCAATTGTTGTATCTATATATGTAATTGGTAATTCTAAGTCTAGTGTCTCGAAGGTAGATTTTTGAGAATTTTGAGTTAACAGGTGAACAGATTGGCTATTGGTAGTGATATATTTTATTCTTGAAAGAGGAGAGCTGGTTGAAATTGGTAGGTATATGGTATTTATTTTTATAGTCGCCAAAATACTGATTATGAAATTAATGCCTGACTCCATCAAAATAGTTATAACGTTTTTTGATTTTACTCCTTGACTAATGAGGTAATTCCCTAATTGGTTTGCCTGCGTGTTTAGTTCTTCATAGGTGATGCTATTATCTCCAAAAACAACGGCGAGCGCCGTCGGTGTTTTGACGGTTTGCTCTTCGAACAGTTGAGCAAGAGTGTAATGTTTTGTCAGTGTGGTTGGACCATTCCATTTTTTCGTCACCAACGTGTATTCGTGATTGGTTAAAATAGGTAAGTGATCGATCGGCGTTTTTTTAAGTTGTTGTGCGTTGAGCTTGCTAATGGCAGAAAGTAATGTATTAAGATGGCTTCCAACATTTTCCAGGTATGGTTGCAGTTGTTGCTTTGATTTTTTTATGGTGTTGAGTAGGGCAAATTTATTTTCTGTTTTGCTCAATAGAAGTGTTATGCCAACGTTTGGGTTAGGCTCAAAATTTTTAAACGAAGTGACTGTCTCCATCGCAAAGGGAATG
>JBIIEG010000051.1:0-7057 GCA_044237955.1 Gammaproteobacteria bacterium | reverse complement strand
TTGCTCACATACCAAAACGTATGCTGCTAAGGCGCTCTAAAATCAAGGCTTTCTGCGGCGGCCTAGCGAATTGTCAACAGACCCTAAAATAATCATTTTTTTTGTTTTTCAATCAAGGTTAATAAACTTTCCGCCAATTGTGTTTTAGACTGCAGTGGAAAATGCTGCTCACCACCATCCCAAAAAACAGTAGCCGCATTTTGATCAGATTTAAAACCGCCTTTCGTGTCTGCCACATCATTCGCAACAATCATATCCAGTTTTTTAGCTTTTAACTTAGTCAGTGCATTTTCAGTTAAGTTTTCTGTTTCTGCTGCAAACCCAACCGTGAATGGTGCATTTTTTAATTGTGCTACAGCAGATAAAATATCAACATTGCGCACTAAAGAAAGTTCTAACGTGGAAGAATTTTTTTTGAGTTTTTGCGACGAAACTATTGCTACACGATAATCTGCTACAGCTGCCACGCTGATAAAAATATCACAACTTGCCACATGCGCCATCACAGCTTTATACATTTCTTCTCCGGTCGTCACACAAACACGCTTTACACCGAGGGGACAATTTAATGCAACCGGGCCGCTGATTAAAATAACGCTGGCGCCTTTTTTTGCAGCACTTTCTGCTAAGGCATAACCCATTTTGCCTGAGCTGTGATTGCTGAGATAACGCACAGGATCGATGGGTTCTTGGGTCGGGCCTGCTGTGATGAGAAAACGCGTGCTCATATAATATTCAACGCTTTTAATATATCAGCAGGCTCCATCATTCTTCCTAATCCATTTTCGCCGCAAGCTTGATCACCTTCTACAGGACCTAATAAACGCACACCCCGTTGCAGCAAAGTATTTTTATTCGCTTGTGTGGCCGCATTTTTCCACATGCCCTGATTCATGGCAGGCACTAAAATAATCGGTACTTCGCAGGCTAAGCACAGTGTGTTTAATACGTTATCAGCTAAACCACATGCTAATTTAGCCATGAAATCAGCTGTTGCGGGGGCTATGAGAATGGCATCTGCCCATCTGGCCTGCGCAATATGATCCATTGCAGCGTCAGATTGTGTGGCTGAATTATCCGTTGTCACAGGGTAACCTGAGAGTGCGTGAAAAGTCAGTGGCCCTACGAATTGTTCGGCGCTTTTGGTCATCACGACACGCACGCTGATGTTTTTTTGACACAGGCGTCGTACAAGATCAGCGCTTTTGTAGGCGGCGATCCCGCCTGTGATACCGAGTAGTATTTTCTTATACATGCAAAACCTCATATGTTTATGAGATAAGCTATGGGTATTAGTGAAATAACCTACAAATAGCTTATACTTCAGAAGCTATCTACTATACCAAAAAAAATATGAATTCTATCACTTTATCCCATTTGCAAAGCCTAAAACAAAAAGGCGAAAAAATCGCTTCTTTAACTGTATATGACGCTACATTTTCACACCTGCTCAGTGAAACAGGTATTGAATTATTCCTGGTGGGTGATTCGATGGGCACTGCAATTGCAGGTTACCGCGATACACTGCCTGTTACTATGCACGACATCGCTTATCATACACGCTGCGTATCCCGTGCTAATCCTCAAGCGGTACTCATGGCAGATATGCCATTTGCATCTTATGTGAATACAGATAAAGCACTGGAAAATGCGGCACATTTGATGCAAGCGGGTGCTCACATCGTTAAACTGGAAGGTGGTATCTGGTTAACAGAAACGATACAACGTTTAGCAGAACATGGCATACCCACATGCGCTCATTTGGGATTAACGCCGCAATCAGTCCATGTGTTAGGTGGTTATAAAGTACAAGGACGCACACAAGAAAAAGCAATACAGATGAAAGAAGCGGCATTACAGCTTGAAAAAGCAGGCGCGAAATTATTAGTGCTTGAATGTGTGCCTTATGCGTTAGCCAAAGAAATTACAGAAAGCTTGAGTATTCCCACCATTGGTATTGGCGCAGGTCCTTATTGCGATGGACAAATATTGGTTCTATACGACATGCTGGGTTTAACAGGTGGAAAACCCCTCACTTTTGTAAAAGATTTTTTAACAGGCCAAACAGGTGGCGTACAAAGTGCTATAAAAGCGTATATCCATGATGTCAAAGCCAGCAAATTTCCTGCGTTAGAGCAGAGTTTTACATGATCATCCATCACACGAGCGCATTAAGATCTTTAGAGACAACCTGGCGACGCGCAGGTGAACGCATTGCATTTGTGCCTACCATGGGTAATTTGCATGACGGGCATTTAGCGCTTGTGAAGCAAGCAAAACAAGCAGCCGATCGTGTTGTTGTCAGTATTTTTGTGAATCCCATGCAATTTGGGCCGACTGAAGATTTTGCGCGTTACCCCAGAACGATGGAAACTGATGCATCACAATTAGCATTGTTAAATGTCGATGCAATTTTCGTGCCTGATATAAACGAGATTTATCCCAACGGAGAAATGCCGTTAACGCGTGTGATTGTGCCTGGATTATCCGATGATTTATGTGGCGTGACTCGTCCACAATTGTATTATGGTGTGACGACGGTGGTGACTAAATTATTTCATATTGTGCAGCCAGATATGGCTGTCTTTGGTGAAAAAGATATTCAACAAGTTGTGATTATCCGGCGCATGGTGCAAGACTTGAATTTTTCGATTGAAATTTTGTCGGGTGACATTGTGCGTGAAGCAGATGGATTGGCGATGAGCTCCAGGAATCAATATTTAAGTATTCAAGAAAGAAAAACAGCATCGACTTTATATGCAACTTTGTGTGCTGTACGTGATCAGATAAAAGCAGGCAGTGCTGATTACGAAAAGCTGTCTGAAACTGCGATAAAAAATTTACTAAATGAAGGATTTGATAAAGTCGATTATCTAACGGTGCGTGATAAAAAAACCTTAAGTGCGCCTGTAGAAAAAAATGAGCTTGTGATTTTGGCAGCGGCTTTTTTGGGAAAAACGCGCTTGATTGATAATGTAGGTTTTTCTATATGACTATTACAAGTAAGTCTATTCATTCGCTGAAAGAATTACAAAAAAGAAACGCCATAACAGAAAAGCGTGTTACAGAGTTAGAGCCGGTTGTTGAAAATTTTTCATTCGCAGTCACGGAGAATATGTACGAACAGATCAATTTAGATGATCCGAATGATCCGATTGGTATGCAATTTATTCCAACAGAGAAAGAATTAAATATTCTGCCACAAGAAAAATCTGATCCTATTGGTGACAATGTTCATACGAAAACAAAGGGATTAATTCATCGTTATCCAGATAGATGCTTGTTGATGCCAGTCCATGTTTGCGCCGTCTATTGTAGATTTTGTTTTAGAAGAGAAAAAGTAGGTGCGGGCTCTAAGGTGATGTCGCAAGACGAGTTAGAATTGGCCTATTCGTATATCAGAGAACATAAAGAAATTTGGGAAGTGATACTGACAGGTGGAGATCCGTTTTTTTTAAAACCTGCCATGTTAGATAAAATTCTTGAAAACTTGAGTTCAATTGAGCATGTGGGTGTCGTGAGATTTCATACGCGTATTCCTGTGGTGGAACCCTCACGTATCAATGCTGCTATGTTAAAAGTACTTCAAAAAAAAATACCTGTTTATGTGGTTATTCATGCAAATCATGCTAATGAGTTTACTGTTGAAGCAAAAAAAGCCTGTCATGATTTAATAAACCATGGCATTCCATTACTAAGTCAGACGGTGTTGTTAAAAGGCATCAATGACAATATTGAAACGCTCAGCACCTTAATGAAATGTTTTATACAAAATAAAATCAAACCTTATTATCTGCATCAAGGCGATTTAGCACAGGGAACACAACATTTTCGTACCAGCATTAAACATGGGCAATCATTGATGAGACAATTGCGCGGCAGATTTTCTGGGATATGTCAGCCAACCTATGTCTTAGATATTCCTGGTAGCTACGGAAAGTCTCCCATCGGACCGAATTATTTGACTGAGCTACCCGATGATTCACCCGAGAAAGCGAAATATAGGGTTGAGGATTACAATGGTAATCGACATTCATATAATGAGTATATTGATCTTACGTAACTACTCACGGCAAATAGCTTTGCAAATAGCTTTGTCATTCCCGCCTTCGCGGGAATGACAAACTTCGTGCCGTGAGTAGTTACGATCCTATTATTTAGACCCACGAAACAACACATACTCCTCAACAGGTCTACCACCCATCAAATGCTCCTGAATAATACGTTCCAGCACAGCGGGGGTACAGGAGTGATACCAAATACCTTGAGGATAAACGACCGCTATCGGGCCTTTTTTGCACACTCTCAAACAATCTGCTTTGGTTCTATAAACGTCAGTGAGATTTAATGCTTTCAAACGCGATTTCAAATAATCCCAGGATTCCAATCCTGTTTCTAGAGAACAGCATTTCGGTGTTTTTTGATCGCAGCATAGAAATATATGGTGCTTGATATCTGCAAGATTTAATTCTTCTATTTTTGCTTGTAATTCTTCCATTTTTCAAACCTCCGCTTCTGGAATATTAACTAAATTCATCGCCTCACGAATCACCTCTATACCCGCACCTATTTTATGCGCATTTTCACTGAGATGGCGTCGCCATTGGCGTGCATTGGGTGTGCCAAAAAATAAACTCAACAGATGCCGAGACAAAGAAGTCAAACGCACGCCTTGGTCTAATTGTGTTTGGATGTAAGGTAACATTTTTTCTACGATGTCTAATCGCGATAGTGCAGGGTGAGATTCACTGTAAAAGAGTTTGTCTATGTCAGAAAAAAAATAAGAATTGTTACAGGCGTGGCGTCCTATCATCACGCCGTCTACAATTTCTAATGCTGCTTGAATTTGCTCAAGTGTCTGTATTCCACCGTTTAAAATAATCGTCAAATGGGGAAAATCTTTTTTAAGCTGATACACCACGTCATGACGCAAAGGTGGAATGGTGCGATTTTCTTTGGGACTCAATCCATGCAACCAGGCTTTGCGTGCGTGGATAGTAAATGTGTCACAACCTGAAGCGCTCACCTGTTCTATAAAATGGGTTAAATCCAGGTAGCTATCTAAATCATCTACACCAATCCGTGTTTTCAGCGTAACTTTTACCGCACTGCTTTCTTGCATTGCTTTCAAACAATCGGCGACTAATGCAGGTTCTTTCATTAAACACGCGCCGAACTTTCCTTGTTGTACGCGATCGCTAGGGCAGCCTGCATTTAAGTTTACTTCATCGTAACCATATTCTGCTGCAATGCGCGTACATGCCGCTAATTTTTTAGGATCGCTTCCACCTAGTTGTAATGCGAGTGGATGTTCGGTGGGATGATAATCTAGCAGGTGATGACGATCGCCTCTTAAGATAGCCTCTGTGGTAATCATTTCTGTATACAGTAAAGTGCGACGCGTCATGAGGCGAAACAAATAGCGTAAATGGCGATCTGTATAATCCATCATAGGGGCGATGGAGATGGGGTGAGGGTAATGTGGCAATTTTTTGAACTCAAATTTTGTATAAAGGACACTTAAAAAGGCAAAAGAGTGGATGCGGAGGTAACTATTCACGGCACGTACTTTGTCATTCCCGCGAATGCGGGAACCCATCCCAGTATGGAACATGCAAGGGAAATGCTTAAAAAATAAGGCTCCAGTATTTTTTCTCTTATAGGCTTAGACTAAAGAATAAGTATATGGAGCGGTACGTGGATGGTTTCCCGCATTCGCGGGAATGACAACGTTATTACCGTGAATAGTTGCACGCAGAGGGCGTCTATAATTTATCCCAAACTATGCTAGAATCTTCTCACCTTAAAACAACCTTTATAAACATTCTATGTTCCATTCTACCACCACTATCGCCTCATTTGATCCGGAATTATGGACCGCTATGAGTTCTGAAATGCACCGCCAGGAAGACCATATTGAACTCATTGCCTCTGAAAATTATGTCAGCCCCTGTGTCTTAGAAGCGCAAGGCTCGCTGTTGACTAATAAATATGCCGAAGGATATCCCGGCAAACGCTATTACGGTGGTTGTGAATATGTTGATATCGCCGAACAACTCGCAATAGATCGGCTCAAAAAATTATTCGGTGCCGATTATGCTAACGTCCAACCGCATTCAGGCTCTCAAGCAAACGCCGCTGTTTTTATGGCGTTATTGCAGCCAGGTGATACGGTATTGGGTATGAGTCTTGCGCATGGCGGACATTTAACGCATGGCTCCAAAGTGAATTTTTCAGGCAAGATTTATAATCCTGTGCAATATGGCATTAAGGCTGATGATGGTGAAATTGATTACGATGAAGTCGCAGCACTAGCACATGAACATCAACCGCGTATGATTATCGCAGGATTTTCCGCTTATTCACGTATAGTCGACTGGCAAAAATTTCGCACGATTGCAGATAGCGTCGGTGCTTATCTAATGGTGGATATGGCCCATGTTGCAGGATTGGTTGCAGCAGGTCTTTATCCGTCGCCTGTAGGCATTGCTGATGTCATCACATCCACCACACACAAAACACTGCGTGGTCCTCGTGGTGGTTTTATATTGGCCAAAGCAAATCCTGAGATCGAGAAAAAATTAAATTCTGCGATATTTCCTGGACTACAAGGTGGGCCGCTGATGCATGTGATTGCTGCAAAAGCCGTTGCTTTTCAAGAAGCGTTGCAACCCGCATTCAAACAATACCAAGAGCAAGTATTAAAAAATTCTCGGAAAATGGCAGAGATCATGATGCATCGTGGTTATCAGCTGGTATCTGGCGGTACAGACAATCATCTGTTCTTAGTGAACTTAACAGGCAAAGAAATGACCGGTAAAGATGCAGAAGCAGTTTTAGGGTTGGCGAATATCACGGTCAATAAAAACGCAGTGCCTAACGATTTGCGTTCACCCTTTATTACAAGCGGATTACGCATTGGAACCCCCGCTATGACCACGCGTGGTTTTAAAGAAAAAGAAACAGAGATGTTGACGCATTGGATATGTGATTTATTAGACGATCATCAGAATTCAGCGGTCATTGCAGGCGTTAAAGCAAAAGCACTAGAACTCTG
>JBIIEG010000122.1:0-3693 GCA_044237955.1 Gammaproteobacteria bacterium | reverse complement strand
CGACTAAACAGCAACGTGAATATCTGATCAATGAGTTAAAAAAATCTCCCTTGATTAAAAAAGTATGGCCAAGCGATGCGAATTTTATTTTGATAGAAGCATTCAATGGCGAAAAAATGATGCAGACTTGTATGGAGCAGGGCATTGTATTACGTTCTATGCAGGGTAAACCTGGATTAGAAAACTGCATTCGGATGGGTGTAGGGACGAAAGAAGAAAATAAGACTTTACAAGAGGCTCTTTGTAGGTTGGGCTGAGTGTTTTTCGAAGCCCAACACAGAAGCTCGGTATGCATGTGTTGGGCTTCATACACACCATTCAGCCCAACCTACATTTCAGTAAATATATGACACAACAAAAACTATTATTTATCGATCGTGATGGCACCTTGATCGAAGAGCCAGCCGACAAACAAATCGACAGCATGGCGAAACTAGCCTTTATTCCCGGTGTTATTTCCGCATTGCTACAACTTAAAGCCGCAGGCTATGTATTTGTGATGGTGAGCAATCAAGATGGTTTGGGTACGGATAGTTTGCCGCATGCTGATTTTGAACCACCACATGACATGATGCTGCGCGTGCTTGCATCGCAAGGCATTACCTTTGATAGCATACGCATTTGCCCGCATAAACCCATTGCTGACTGCGATTGTCGCAAACCAAAGCCTGGTTTATTGCTGGATTATTTAGCCGAACAAAAAATAGATCGCGATCATTCCTGGGTGATTGGAGATCGCGAAACAGATATTCAATTGGCAGAAAATTTAGGTATTCGTGGTATTTATTTCGGGCAAAAAGAAACACCCACCTGGACAGAAGTGGTCCAGCAAATACTAGCAAGACCCCGCTACGCCAAAGTCGTTCGCAAAACAAAAGAAACCGAAGTCACGGTTGCGGTGGATTTAGATAATCCTGATCATATTGTGGTTGAAACAGGCATTGGTTTTTTTGATCACATGCTCGAACAAATTGCCAAACACGGTGGTTTTAGTCTGTCATTATTAGTGCGGGGTGATTTACATATCGACGAACATCATACCGTTGAAGATACGGCGATTACTTTGGGAGAAGCGCTGCGAAAAGCATTGGGTGATAAATTAGGGATTGCCCGTTATGGTTTTTTATTGCCTATGGATGAATCACTTGCGCAGGTCGCATTAGATTTAAGCGGACGGTTTTATTTTGAGTTTGATGGAAAATTCCCGCGCGACAGTGTCGGAGAGCTTTCCACTGAATTAGTGCCCCATTTTTTTCACTCATTAGCAGAAGGCTTAAAAGCCACCTTGCATATCAGTGTGAAAGGCGACAATACACATCACATGATTGAATCACTCTTTAAAGGGGTAGGGCGTACTTTAAGACAAGCATTTACTAAAACAGATACTAGCTTACCCAGCACAAAAGGTACTTTATGATTGCTATTTTAAATGCTTGCGGTGCTAACTTGGCTTCAGTGCAATTCGCCATTGAACGTTTAGGTAAACAATCTGTTTTGACAATTGATCCTAAAATATTGCAATCCGCGACGCATGTGATTTTGCCAGGTGTTGGTACTGCAAAACATGCAATGGATAAAATACAAGCATTAGCGTTAGCCGATGTGATTCGTCAATTAACACAACCCGTATTAGGCATCTGTTTGGGGATGCAGATTTTGTATGAACATTCCTCTGAAGGGGATGCGGTGTGTTTAGGGCTTATCCCAGGAAACGTCACAGCGCTGCCAGAGAAAAAAGAGTTTACATTCCCGCACATGGGATGGAATCAGTTAAACTTCATCAGTCATGAATCAGCTTTATTGGATGGCATTGATGATCATACTTATATGTATTATGTGCATGGTTATGCGGCACCGGTGAGTGAATACACTTTAGCTTCTACGGACTATTCCAATACCTTTTCTGCTGTGGTGCAGTATCAGAATTTTTATGGGATGCAATTTCATCCAGAGCGTTCGGGTAAAATTGGTCAAAAGCTGTTGGAGAATTTTTTTGGCTTGTAAACTCGTAACGCTACCATGCGCAAGCGAGAATTACCTCCGTCAGCCCGTCATCCTCCCGTTAGCCCTTTTATCTTTGAAATCATTCGAGGCTTCTCATGCAAATCTACCCCGCCATCGATTTAAAATCAGGCGAATGCGTCAGGCTTTATCAAGGCTCATTCGATCAAATGACTTCCTACGATAAAGACCCGCTTGCGGTTGCAAAAAATTTTTCTCAACAGGGTGCTAAATTTTTGCACGTGGTTGATTTAGATGGTGCAAAAGAGGGTCAGCCTGCGCATGCTGAAATTATCGCGCAAATGGCACAACAAACAGAATTGCAAATACAGGTGGGTGGTGGTATTCGTCACAAAGCGCAGGTTGCTGAATTGCTCAACAAAGGTGTTGCGCGCGTTGTGCTGGGTAGCATTGCTATTTCAGAGCCTCGTGAAGTAGAAAGTTGGTTGCGAGAGTTTGGTGTGGAAAAAATCGTGTTGGCGTTGGATGTGCGTATGAGTGATGAGGGAGAACCTTATTTAGCTGCGCATGGTTGGCTGTCTCATACGGCGATCAGTTTGTGGGATTTGCTGGAGGAGTATGACCACACCGTATTAAAACATGTACTCTGCACGGATATAGATTGTGATGGTACTCTGCAAGGTCCCAATATAGCACTCTATCAAACTTGCAGGGCGCGTTATCCCCATTTATCTTTTCAAGCGTCTGGTGGGATTGGGTCGTTGGAAGATTTAAAAAAATTGGCTCAAATTCCAGTAGCAGGTGTGATTATTGGTAAGGCGTTGTATGAGAAGCGGTTTACGTTGGCAGAAGTTTTAATAGGTTTGTAGGTTGGCTGAGTGTTTTTCGAAGCCCAACACAGAAGCTCCGCGTGCATAATCGTTGGGCTTCATACAAACCATTCAGCCCAACCTACGATTAAGAGAAATAAATATGCTAGCCAAAAGAATCATCCCATGCCTTGACGTCAAAGACGGTAAAGTTGTCAAAGGTGTGCAGTTTAAAAATCATCAAATAGTCGGCGAAGTGCTGGAACTCGCAGCGCACTACAGCGAAGCAGGTGCCGACGAATTGGTTTTTTACGACATCACCGCCAGTGCCGATCAACGTGTGGTCAGTCGTGAGTGGGTAAAAAATATAGCGCAGCAATTAGACATTCCATTTTGTGTCGCAGGTGGTATTCGCACATTAGCGGAAGCAGAAGCGGTCTTAAACGCAGGTGCAGATAAAATTTCCGTGAACAGTCCTGCCCTGGAAAACCCAGCATTTATTGATGAATTGGTCGATGTGTTTGGACAGCAGTGTATCGTCATCGGTATAGACAGTATTTTGCTTGATGGTGATTATCGGGTTTGCCAATACACGGGCGATGAGAAAAAAATGATTCAAACACCGCGTTTGACCGAAGAGTGGCTATGTGAAGTGCAGGAAAGAGGGGCAGGAGAAATTGTATTAAATTGCATGAATCAAGATGGGATGCGACAAGGTTACGATATTGCGCAATTAAAAAAAATGCGTACAGTAACGCATGTGCCTTTGGTTGCTTCAGGTGGTGCAGGTTCTAAAGATGATTTTGTAGCGGTATTTCAACAGACAAGCGTCGATGCCGCGTTAGCAGCCAGTGTATTTCATACCGGTAGTATTTTAATGCCAGAACTTAAAACATTTTTACGTACCCAGCAGATAGAAATA
>JBIIEG010000129.1:0-3530 GCA_044237955.1 Gammaproteobacteria bacterium | reverse complement strand
ATGGGAGAGTTAATTCCCGCCATCATTCAAGACGCAACATCAGGCATGGTGTTGATGTTGGGTTATATGAATCAAGCCGCTTTACAAAAAACACTGGAAACGCAATGGGTCACTTTTTACAGCCGCTCTAAAAATCGTTTGTGGATGAAAGGTGAAGAATCGGGTAATAAATTACAGTTAGTTCATATTGCAGTAGATTGCGATCAAGATACATTATTGATTCACGCAAACCCCACAGGCCCTGTTTGTCATACGGGAGACGCAACCTGTTTTCATGATGCGCCTAAAACCGATTGGGATTTTGTCCAGCAACTGGAGAGGGTTATTGCCACGCGAGAACAATCGCGAGATAAAAATAGCTACGTAGCCTCGCTTTTCAATGCAGGCACCAGTAAGATTGCGCAGAAAGTAGGTGAAGAAGCGGTGGAAGTGGCTTTGGCGGCATTAGATAAGGACGATGAAGGGTTTTGTGGTGAAGCGGCGGATTTGTTGTTTCATCTCTTGATTTTGTTAAAAGCCAGGCAGGTGGATATATCGAGAGTCATTAGCGTATTAAGAGAGCGCTCTTAATATTGCCTTAAGCTTTCTATATTAAAATAATCTCAATAGGAGAAGTTTCGCAGGGTGGCGTGCGCTCTACTGATACAGAGCTACAAAGTTAGATATTACAAATATGAGGGGATAAAACGATGGGTACAGGAACTGCAGAGATGACAGAAGCGCTTAATAAAGAAGCGCTTGATAAAAAAGAAGCGTCCAACAAAGAAATCGAGATGGACAATCTGGTAGCCGGCACTGCGCCCACCACAAAAGACGAGGCCGTCAAAGCGGAAGCAATCAAGCAAGAGCCCTTGATTAAGGAGACGCGGAACAAACTCATTGCGCTTGCTATTGGTGTTTTTTTAACTATATTCTTTTCAATCATCGTATTGGCTAAGATTTCTATTCCCGTGGTAACTCCTCTGGCCGCTATATTTTTGGGGCTTGGTCCATTGGGAATCGTTCTGGGGGCTGGGCTTGCACTTTTTCTGCCGAGACTGCTTGTTTCTCTTCCGGATGCTAAAAAAACGGCTGGTATTGGAATAACCCTTTTCAAAGCGGCAGTCTTTGCCGGAGTTGGTGTTGTGCTCGCTGTTTTTGTCATGCCACCCGTCGCAGGTCTGCTTGCTGGTATTAAAGCGCTTTCTTTTTTATCTGCTTTCTCCGGTGGGCATGGTGTGCTTTCCATTATTATGACGGCGCTCTCAGCTTTGATCACATTTGTAAAAACCATCTATGGAGATAAACCGACTTGGAACCGCCTTAAGGACAACCCAGGGCGCGCGCTTGAGTTGGCTGTTGGAGGCACTTTACTTCTGGGTGGTGGCATCTCACTGACACTGCTAAAAGTAGGTGTTTTAGCCGTGCCTGCGGCGCTTCCTGTTGTCCTGTTTGCTGTGGCTATGTTCGTGGGTGCTGCATTGGCATTCGGGCTTGTTACTACGCTGCATGAATTTGCTAAAAGTCGACCAGTGAAGCGTGAGGAAGGGATAGAGATGGGAGATCTTAACCCTGGTAAGTTGCCTGTACCCACAGATGCGCCCACTAATACACTCAAAGTTGGTTCTAACGTTACCACTCCTGACCTTTCTAATGATAATTTGCACCCTGCAAAAGCTGCTCAAATTGCTGCTACAGTAAATGAGCCTACTACTACTCATATCGCCGGACCCGTAGCCTAGTGCCTCATTTCACTAATTTTGACGGGTGCTTGCACTGTAAAAAAAGGTTTCTCATTCCTGAGAAGGTAGAAGCCTATCCACGTTCTTGTTGCCATAAAGGCGAGCGCTGTATACCGCTCGCCTTTCAAGACACTGCTTTCTGTTAAGGCATTGTCCCGCAAAAAAGTGCGAGATATGTTTGGGTGGCGAGCGGTATAGCCTCTTGAATTTAAGGGGGAAAATAAGATGTTTCCCCCTTAAAAAACCGGATGTTCAGGATGAACAGAATGCCGTGATCGACACGGATGTCGAAAAGTGGCCCCTGGTTTTATATTCGAATTTGAAGATACAAAACGAGCATCTTCAAGTTGAATGGGCATATAAAAAACAAACACACTAAAAACGCATGGACAAACTATTCATTCGGGGTGGAACCCCCCTCCAAGGCACGGTACGTATATCCGGCGCCAAAAATGCTGCATTGCCTATTCTGGCTGCTAGCCTGTTGTTAACCAAACCCAGCAAATTCCACAATGTCCCCAATCTACACGACATCAGCACCATGCTGCGCCTGTTGCGCCACATGGGACTTGAGTTTGACTATACTAACAATACGCATATAGACCTTACTTCCAGCCTGGCCAATAACCTTTCTGCACCCTACGAACTAGTCAAAACGATGCGTGCCTCTATCCTCGTGCTAGGGCCTTTATTGGCACGTTATGGCGAAGCACATGTCTCATTGCCAGGCGGTTGTGCCATTGGTTCCAGACCCGTTGATTTACATCTCAAAGCACTGGAACAGCTGGGTGCGGAAATCACCCTTGAACAAGGCTATATCCATGCATCCGTCAAAGGGCGCCTACAGGGTGCAGATATCGTATTTGAAAAAGTGACTGTGACGGGCACCGAGAATATATTGATGGCTGCCGTATTAGCAAAAGGCACTACCCGTCTGCAAAATGCCGCCAAAGAGCCAGAAGTCACCGATTTAGCCGAATTTTTGAATAGCGTCGGTGCGAAGATTACAGGCCTAGGAACCGATACCCTCGAGATTGAAGGGGTCGATGAATTAGGCGGCGGTGAATATCATATTTTGCCGGATAGAATCGAAGCAGGTACCTATTTAGCAGCAGGTGCTGTGACCGCAGGTAAAGTGAAAATTACGCATATTTGTCCCGATATTTTGACAGCCATGCTCAACAAACTTGTGGAAGCAGGTGCTCACTTAACCCAAGGGGACGACTGGATTGAGCTGGATATGCAGGGAAAACGCTTGAAAGCCGTGGATGTGAGCACCGCACCCTATCCCGGTTTCCCAACCGACATGCAGGCCCAATTGATGGCAATGAATGTCGTTGCCGACGGAACAGGCACTATCACTGAAAATATTTTTGAAAATCGTTTTATGCACGTTGATGAGCTAAAACGCATGGGTGCTGATATTCGCTTAGAAGGGCGCGTCGCTGTTTGTCGTGGTCAGCCGCAACTAACTGCAGCGCCTGTGATGGCGACTGATTTGCGCGCCTCAGCTGGTTTAATACTCGCAGCGCTGATTGCAGAAGGTGATAGTATTATTGACAGGATTTATCATCTAGATCGCGGGTATGAGTCACTGGAACTCAAGTTAAGCCAATTAGGTGCACATATTAAGCGGTTGAAGGGAGACGACTTTTTTTGAGTCTCTTCAGGTTTAATACAGCGTATCTCTAATTTTGGGTGGTATGTGGTTTTTGGATCGATCCCCACGGTTAAATCTTCCGGGGGATGACGGCTTATGAAATAGAGTGAGAGACAGGAACCACATACCACCCAAAATTAAAGATACGC
>JBIIEG010000050.1:0-7317 GCA_044237955.1 Gammaproteobacteria bacterium | reverse complement strand
AATATATGAGTCGACCTGATGTCAGGTCATCGATTAAAAATAAGCTGGGATTGAATCAAAAAAAAGTGCTCATACATGATAAACGAGCACAAGGCGTAGTAGCGTTAATGTTTGATGTGCGCAACACATTTAAAAAACCCATCACAAAAGCCAAATTATTTGATTGGCATTCGATGTTGTTATCGGGATTTTCCAATCCCCATATTAAGATAGGTGCGTGGCGCACACACGAAGAACCCATGCAAATTATTTCGGGTCATTACGAAAAAAGAGTAGTGCACTACGAAGCACCCCCTTCTAAAAATGTTCCCAAGGAAATGGAAAAATTCATTCGCTGGTTTAATCACACAGCACCTGGAAAACCAGAGGCAATTAAATTCGCACCTGTGCGTGCTGCTATTGCGCATTTATATTTTGAAAGCATACATCCTTTTGAAGATGGTAATGGCAGAATTGGTCGCATCATTGCTGAAAAATCTTTGTCACAAGGCTTTGGTTATCCTGTGATACTCAGCATGTCTCAAATTATAGAGGCTGAAAAAAAAGCATATTATGCTGCGTTACACACCGCATCGCGATCCAATGAAATCACTGCCTGGATACATTATTTTATAAACGTCATACTGAAAGCACAAAATGAAGTTGAGAAACAAATCAATTTTATTCTAAAGAAGTCTGCATTTTTCGATGCGTTTAAAGATATTTTAAATGAACGGCAATTAAAAGTAATAAAACGCATGATGGAAGAAGGCCCGAGTGGATTTGAAGGCGGGATGAGCGCTAAAAAATATATGGCAATAACGGGCACTTCAAAAGCAACAGCGACACGAGATCTGCAGCATTTACATGATATGAAAATATTTAAGCAATTGGGTAGCGGGCGTAGTGTGAGATATGAATTAAAATAAAAAGCTTTTCGCTATCATGAAGTTTGCAATATTGTAGCTTGATTCAATCATTTTCATACAAATTCGACTTTAGAATTCGAATTTGCACGTTTTCTCATAAAAAAGACTCACAGTGAAATGGTCTCCTACCCCTTCTCCCTAAAATGCTTCAACCGCAACCCCATCAATCGCAAACACGTGAAATAAGCCAACATAGATCCCAGAAGTAAACCGACCAAATGCCCAATACGCTGCTGCCATGGCCAGTTTATCCAAATGGCAGAGGGGGGAGAAAGCCAGGCAATCAGTCCGACTATCGCAATGCTCGCCACTGACAGTTGCAGCAGATACATACCCCACCCTTTTTGCACCTGATAACTCCCACGCGAAACTAAATACCAACACAATAAACCCGCATTGAGGGTTGCAGCTAACGTGGTTGCAAGCGCTAAACCTGCATGTTTTAAGTGCCAGATGAACGCAAAATTAAGCGCCATATTCACAATCAATGCGACAACGGCAATACGTACGGGTGTTTTAATATCCTGTCTAGAATAAAAACCCGAGGCTAATACTTTGATCAACATAAACGCGGGTAACCCAAAGGCATAGGCTCTTAAACTAAGGCTGGCCATTTCTACATCGTGGGCGTGAAATTTACCGTATTGAAATAACGAGGCGAATAGTGGAACAGACAGCATATAGAGCCCGATGGCGGCAGGTATCGCGATGATGAGCACACAACGCAATGCCCAATCGATCGCTGCAGAAAATGCTTCAGCAGAGCCGTCAACATGATACCGAGAAAGATTAGGCAGTACGACTGTGGCTAATGCAACGCCGAAAATACCCAATGGAAAATAGATCAGTCGATCAGAATAATAGAGCCACGTGATGCTGCCTGCGGGTAAAAAAGAGGCAAATAACGTATCGAGCAATAAGCCAATTTGCGCGACGGATACACCAAACAAAGCGGGCACCAACAACTTGAGTACGCGGCGGACGCCTTGATCACGCCACGCCAAACGCGGTATCAACAGGAGGTTTTGACGCTTCAAAAAAGGCATCAAAAATAAAAATTGTATGAGCCCTGCAAACAGAATACCCCAGGATAAAGCAACCACGGGTTCTGCAAAATGCGGCGCAAACCACACGGCTGCCAAAATCATGATGAGGTTTAACATCACGGGTGTAAAAGAGGCTGCGGCAAAGGCACCATGGGCATTCAAAACCGAAGCATAAAACGCCGTCATGGAGATAAAAAACAGATAAGGAAACGTAATGCGCAGCATGTGTGTGGCTAATTCAAAACGGGCTGAGTCATGCACAAAACCAGGCGCAAATAAAGCCGTGAGGGATGGGGTGAAAAGTACGGCGGGTATGGTGATACATAATAATGCGACGGCGAGAATACCCTGCATGCGACGGACGAATTGTCGTGTTTCTTCGGGAGAACGCAGTTGTTTGTATTCAGATAATACAGGGACGAAAGCTTGGGCAAATGCGCCTTCTGCAAATAACCCGCGCATAAAGTTAGGAATGCGGAAGGCAACATAGAATGCATCAATGGCGGGTGTTGCGCCAAATAGCTGGGCGATCAGCATGTCACGCATAAAACCCAAGATGCGTGAGATGGCTGTTATGCCTGATACAAGACTGGTGGATCGAAAAAGGCTTTTATTCATTTATTTGGGTTCCGGATTCACCTATACTACCTGTTGCCCGCCCTGCAGGCACCTTCCCCTTAAAAAATAAAGGATACTATCAATACGGAGTATGACCGCATGTTCACAACCACTGTAAAATGCTTAACACCTGCTGTTCTTCTTTTATTGGCTGGCTGCGCCAGTCTGACCAGCCATCATCCCAATGCGCAGGGCACTCAATTAAACCAGATTTGTCAGCATTTAAAACTAGAGATTCTTGAAAACTCAACTAATAATGTGCCAGACGAAGGAGGTAAGAACCCAGCCGTTGAAGCACGTTTGTATAAAACATATGAAGCCAATCATTGTGATGAGGTATTGAAAGAAAAAACCAAAGTCGTGGCACGCGGTATTGGTAAGCGCACTATTTTGGCTAAAAAATAAAAACCCCTGCAACTGCCGGGGTCCAGGAAAAAACAAAACAAAGAATTAACGCAGAGGTACTCCCCGCATGTCCGATATTCAATCACACATCCTACCCAACGATATAGATCCCATTGAAACACAAGAGTGGCTAGACGCCCTTTCTTCTGTTGTTCGGGAAGAAGGCAATGAGCGCGCGCAATTTTTGGTACAGCAATTGCTGCAAAAATCTGGCGTCACGGGAACTGCCGGTTTTAATACGCCCTACGTCAATACGATTCATCCTGACCAAGAAGAACAGCTTCCCACCGAAGGGCCTGAGGTCAAGCGCTTGCGTTCCATTATTCGTTGGAATGCATTGATGATGGTTGTCCGCGCAGGCCGTGTTGACTCAGCACTGGGCGGGCATCTATCCACTTTTGCCTCAGCTGTATTGTTATACGAAACAGGCTTCAACTATTTTTTCAAAGGACGTACTGAAGATCACTTAGAGGATTTAATTTTTATACAAGGTCACTCCTCCCCAGGTATTTATGCGCGCGCTTTTCTAGAGGGGCGTTTAACAGAAGAACAGTTAGATTTGTTCCGCCAGGAATTAGACGGCAAAGGTATTTCTTCTTATCCACATCCCTGGACCATGCCTGATTTTTGGCAGTTCCCAACCGTATCCATGGGACTGGGTCCAATACAAGCAATCTATCAAGCGCAATTTTTAAAATATCTACACAACAGAAAACTGACCGATAGCAAACAACGCAAAGTCTGGGCATTTTTGGGTGATGGCGAGATGGATGAAGTAGAGTCTATCGGTGCACTGACATTCGCTGCACGAGAAGAGTTAGATAATCTTATTTTTGTGGTGAATTGTAATTTGCAGCGCTTAGACGGTCCCGTGCGTGGCAATGGAAAGATTATTCAAGAGCTTGAATCTTTATTCAGAGGCGCCGGTTGGAATGTGATCAAAGTGATTTGGGGTTCTCGCTGGGACGCGCTCCTTGAAAAAGATACGACTGGTCTATTGGCAAAACGCATGGGCGAATGTGTGGATGGCGACTATCAAAACTTTCGCTCTAAAGATGGTGCTTATATTCGCGAGAATTTTTTTGGCAAATATCCTGAACTCTTAGCCTTGGTCAAAGATATGAGCGACGATGATATCTGGCGCTTAAATCGAGGCGGACATGACCCACAAAAAGTATATGCTGCTTATGCAGCGGCTTCTAAACATACAGGCCAGCCTACAATTATCCTGGCAAAAACAATCAAAGGTTTTGGTTTGGGTACCGGTGGAGAATCCGGCAACATCGCACATAATAAAAAGAAGATGGAGTTAGAAGAGCTCCAGGCATTTTGCAAGCGTTTTGACTTGCCAATTCCTGCCAATAAAGTCGCTGATTTGCCTTACTTACCACTGCCAAAAAATAGCCCCGAAGCAAAATTTCTACAGGCACGTCGCAAGGCATTAGGTGGTTATCTGCCCAAACGTTATGCCGATGCCCCCGCTTTAAATGCACCTGCCTTATCTATTTTTGAAACTATTTTAAAAGGCACTGACGATCGCGAAATTTCTAGCACCATGGCTTTTGTGCGTGTATTAAGCGCGCTACTCAAAGAAAAAACGCTGGCGCCACATATTGTGCCCATTGTTGCCGACGAATCACGCACCTTTGGTATGGAAGGTTTGTTCAGACAGCTGGGTATTTATTCTGTTAAAGGGCAACTTTACCAGCCTGAGGACAAATCACAGGTCATGTATTACCGCGAAGCCAAAGATGGTCAGCTGTTGCAACAAGGCCTTAACGAGTCAGGTGCATTTTCATCCTGGATGGCGGCTGGTACTTCCTATAGCGTCAGCAAGATTCAGATGATTCCGTTCTACATCTACTACTCCATGTTTGGATTCCAACGTGTGGGCGATTTATCTTGGGCGGCAGGCGATGCCCGTGCACGTGGATTTTTGTTAGGCAGTTTAGCAGGGCGCACCACATTGGCAGGCGAAGGTGTGCAACACCAGGATGGGCACAGCTTGATCTTATCGAGCACAATTCCAAATTGTATTAGCTACGACCCTACTTTTGCGTATGAAATTGCCGTGATTATTCAAGATGGCATGCGCCGCATGTATCAAGAACAAGAAGATGTGTATTACTACATCACGCTGATGAATGAAAACTATACGCATCCTGCCATACCAGCAGGTGTAGAAGATGGCATTATCAAAGGACTTTATATATTTCAAAAAGCAGATACAAAATCAAAACTACAAGTACAGCTCATCGGTTCTGGCGCTATTTTGCGCGAAGTGATTAGCGCTGCTGAATTATTAAAAGAATTTGGTGTGAGTGCGCAAATTTGGAGCGCAACGAGCTTTAACGAATTACGACGTGAGGCATTAGCGGTGGAGCGATATAATTTATTGCATCCGGACGATAAACCCAAAGTCAGTTATGTCACACAATGTTTGGCGGATCAAAAAGGCCCTGTAATTGCAGCAACGGATTATATGAGACTCTATGCAGATCAAATTCGCGCTTATGTACCTGCCAACTATCATGTATTGGGCACCGATGGATTTGGTGTGAGTGATACACGCGCGCGCTTGCGTAATTATTTTGCGGTGGATGCCAATCATATTGCCTATACAGCGCTTAAAGCATTGGCTGATGAAAAAGCATTGCCTGCTGCGGAATTGAAGAAAGCAATACTGAAATTAAAAATTGACACAAAGGCGAAAGATCCTTTGTTTATTGGCTAAAAACTCTCTCGTTCGTCATTGCGAGGACACCACCCTACGGCCGTCAAACCGTCCACGGGATGACGGCCTGGCGGGGGTGGTGTGCTCTCAACGACGAGGTAGGTAGCTGACCTACTGTGATACACAAATAAAAATAATAAGGAGACTCACTTGTCTAATTTAAAAGAAATACTCATCCCCGATATCGGGGGTGCAAAAAATGTGGATGTCATCGAATTGCTTGTCAAACCAGGTGACACCGTTGCGGTCGATCAATCGCTCATTACACTGGAAGGTGATAAAGCCACGATGGAGATTCCCTCATCCGATGCGGGTATTGTGCGTGAGATCAAAATAAAAGTAGGCGATAAAGTTTCACAAGGCAGTGTTATTTTAACTTTAGAAGCACAGGGCGCGGCTGAAAAAAGCCAACCTGAAATAAAAGCAGCGCCTGTGAAAGCCGAACAAACACCTGCTATTGTGCCTGCTAAACCTGCCTCCCCTGTTTCCACAGTACAACAATCTGCACCAACAACGACAGGCGAAATACATGCCGGTCCGGCTGTACGTCGTATTGCCCGAGAATTTGCGATTGATTTAGCACGTATATTCGGCAGCGGAGAAAAGAACCGCATCACAAAAGAAGACGTGCAAAATTTTGTCAAAACAGAATTGTCACGCGCAGATTCTGCAGGTGGTGGATTATCAGTACCCGCAGCACCCGCTGTTGATTTCAAACAGTTCGGCGAGATTGAAACCAAACCTTTAAGTCGGATTCAAAAATTAACCGGTATTAACTTGCATCGCAGTTGGGTGACCGTGCCTCATGTGACGCAATTCGGCCAAGCTGATATCACTGAGATGGAAGCATTTCGTGTACAACAAAAAACGGCCGCCGAAAAACAGGGCGTTAAATTAACACCCTTGGTTTTTATTATGAAAACTGTGGTCGCCGCATTAAAAGCTTTCCCTAACTTTAATGCCTCACTGGATCCTAATGGCGAGCAATTGATATTGAAAAAATATTTCAATATCGGCGTCGCTGTTGATACACCCAACGGTTTAGTAGTACCCGTCATCCGCGATGTCGATAAAAAAAGTTTGTTTACATTAGCGCAAGAGCTGGCACAAATCAGCACCAAAGCGCGCGAGAAAGGTTTATCGATGACAGATATGCAAGGGGGTTGTTTTACGATTTCCAGCTTAGGCGGTATTGGCGGCACAGCATTTACGCCCATCGTAAACGCACCTGAAGTTGCAATTTTGGGTGTTTCAAAAGCCAGTATGCAGCCGGTCTATCAAAACAATACGTTTGTACCACGATTGATGTTGCCACTGTCGCTTTCTTACGATCATCGTGTAATTGATGGTGCGGAAGGTGCGCGTTTTATAGTGTATTTGATGGAACGTTTGTCAGATATTAGGACTTTATTACTTTAAATCTGCCCTCTCCCAAAAAAGAAGAGAAGAAAAAAATCTTAAAAAAAAAAGCAACTCCCCAGGTAATTTAAAGAGCATATATCTATCATAAGCAAACCTTCAAAAACATGGATGTTTTTGGAGAGTCTACATGGATGTATTCACGACGTGTTTGCGTTGATAGATATATGCTCTTTAAATTACCTGG